>NZ_JBEPBI010000264.1:0-10383 GCF_040299045.1 Streptomyces sp. NPDC001027 | reverse complement strand
TCGATCGGCACGAACGCCGCCCCCGCCCTCCACACCGCGAGGATCGCCACCACCGCGTCCAGCCCGCGCGGCAGACACACACCCACCAACGACTCCGCACCCACACCCCGGCCCACCAGACAGTGGGCAAGCCGGTTCACGCGCGCGTCCAGCTCAGCGAACGACACTTCCTCGCCGTCCGCCACGACCGCCACCGCATCCGGCGTACGCCCCACCTGCGCGGCGAACAGCTCCGGCACCAACGCCGAACCCAGCTCCGCCGCCGAGTCGTTCCACTCCACCAACACCCGACCGCACTCGGCCTCACCCAGCACATCGACCGAGTTCAGCGGCGTGTCCGGTCCCCCGTCGAGGGCCGCCTCCAGTGCCGCCGCGAGGTGGGCGACGGCGACGTGCATCAGCTCGGCGACCGCCTGCGGAACGATCGGGGCGATGGCGTCGATCGTCACGTCGAGCGTGTCCCCGTCGTCGGTCACGGCGACGGACAGTGGGTAGTTGGTCCGGTCGTGCTCGTAGACCATGCGGATGCCGCCGGCCATGCCCTCCGGGCCGTCGCCCCTACCGGTCTCCGCACCTCGTGTGCCCTGGCTGTGGCGGTAGTTGAAGAAGGAGGTGAACAGCGGGCTGTTGCCGGGCACGCCGCTGGCGCGCTGCGCGACCGCCAGGGGGGCGTGCTCGTGCTCGAGCAGCTCGGCGAGCTGGCCGCGCATCACCGACACGGCCTCCAGGGCGCCGAGTCGGCCGGTGCGCAGGCGGACGGGGAGGGTGTTCATGAACGGGCCGAGGACGCGGTCGGAGCCGGCGCCGGCGTTCATCCGGCCGAAGAGGACGGTACCGAAGACCACGTCGGTTCGGCCGGAGACCGCCGCGAGGACCCGCGCCCAGGCGACGTGCAGGACGGACGCCGGAGTGACGCCGATCCGCCGGGAGGTCTCCCGGATCCGGTCGGTGAGGTCCTGCGGCAGGGTGAGCGCGTCGCGGACCACACCGCTGCCGTCGCCGCGCGCGGCGACCAGGCCGTACGGCGCGGTCGGCTCGTCCACGTCCCCGAGCAGCTCGCCGAAGTAGCGCTCGTGTTCGGACTCGTCGACGGCGCCGCGCGCCTGGGCCACGAAGTTGCGGAACGGGAGCGGCTCGGAGAGTTCATCGCCGCGCCCGGTGAGGAAGGCGCGCACCTCCGCCAGCAGGACCTCCTTCGCGGTGTGGTCCTGCACCATGTGGTGCATCCGGATCAGGGCGAGCCACCGGTCGCCGGCTCCGCCCTGCGGCACCTGGCCCACGTGCAGGCCGATCAGCGGGGCCCGGCTGAGGTCCATCGGCGTGCTGCCGACCGCCACCAGCTCGGCGATCGGGTCGTCCCCGCCAGGTGTGAGGGCGACCTCCGCCACCTGGAGTTCCGCCCGGCGCCACACGACCTGGACCGGTTCGCGCAGGCCGTCCCAGACGATGCCGGTGCGCAGGACGTCGTGCCGGTCGACCACCCGCTGCAGGGCGTCCAGGAAGCGGTCCAGGAGCTCGCGCGAGTCGAACTCCAGCACCGTGGGAAGGGCGTAGGCGTCCTCGCCGGCGCCGGCGAGCAGGTGATGGAAGAGAAGGCCCTCCTGCAGCGGGGCGAGGGGATAGACGTCCGCGATGTTCGCGGCGCCGCCCTCCACCGTCGCCGTGATCCGCTCGAGCTCCTCGGCGGTGACGTCGACCAGCGGGAGCATCTCCGGCGTGATGGCGGTCGCGGCCGTCAGGATCAGGTTCTCGGGCACCGTGACCTGGGTGGCGCCGTCGGACACGGCGAGCCCTGCCGGGGTCGGGCTCTCGAAGAGCGCACGCACGGAGACGGGGACGCCGCGGGCACGCAGCCGCTCGACGAGCCGGACGGCGAGCAGGGAGTGGCCGCCGAGGGCGAAGAAGTCGTCGTCGGCACCGACCCGCTCCTGGCCCAGGACCTCGGCGAACTCCTCGCACAGGACCTGCTCCTGGCGGTTCGCCGGGGGGCGTCCGGCACCGACGGCGAACTCGGGGGCCGGCAGCGCCGTGCGATCGAGCTTGCCGTTGACGGTCAGCGGCAGGGTGTCCAGCGGGACGACCGCCGCCGGGACCATGTACTGCGGCAGTCGCGATGCGACGAACTCGCGCACGGCGGAGCCGAGTCGGGCCTGGTCGGCGGTGGCCTCCGCCGGGACGACGTACGCGACGAGGCGGACGTCGCCGGGGGTGTCCTCGCGGGGGACGACGGCGGCCCGGGCGACGCCGGGGTGCTCGGCGACCACGGCCTGCACCTCGCCGGGCTCGATCCGGAAGCCGCGTATCTTGACCTGCTCGTCCGCGCGGCCGGCGAAGACCAGCCGGCCGTCCTCCGTCCAGCGCACCCTGTCGCCGGTGCGGTAGAAACGCTCGCCGGGCGCGTACGGGGAGGCGACGAACCGCTCCGCGGTCAGATCCGCGCGGCCGACATAGCCGCGGGCCAGCTGCGCCCCTCCGATGTAGAGCTCACCGGTGACGCCGGGCGCGACCGGCTGGAGGTCGCGGTCCAGGACGTACATCCGGGTGTTGGCCACGGGCCCGCCGAAGGGCACCGCGCCGGTGCCGTCCGGGTCGACCCGCCCGACGGCCGTGATCACGGCCGCCTCGGTCGGCCCGTAGGCGTGGACGAGCCGCCGGCCGCGGGCCCAGGCCCGGGCGAGGGCGGGATCGATGCCCTCGGAGCCGACGACCATGGCGCCGACCCCGGCCAGGTCCTCCGGTTCCAGGACGGCGAGCAGCGAAGGCACGAGGCTGGCGGAGCGGACGCCGGCCGACTGCACGAGGGCGCGCAGGAGGGCGGGTTCGGAGCGCTCGGTCGCGCTCGCCACGACGAGGGTGCCACCGTGGGCGAGGGTGACCGCGACGTCCAGGACGGAGGCGTCGAAGTTGAACGAGGCGAACTGGAGGACCGGGACGCCCGGGCGCACCTCCATCAGGGGTCCGAACACCGATACCAGGTTGGCCAGGGCGGCGTGGGCGGTGGCGACGCCCTTCGGCCGGCCGGTCGATCCGGAGGTGTAGATGACGTAGGCCAGTCCGGCGGGGGTGAGCGGGCTGTGCGGGGCGGTGGCGGGCAGGGCGGCCAGCTCCGCGGCCTCCTGCGGGTCGTCGAGCCACAGCACCCGGTCTGCGTGGAGTTCGGCGGCGACGCCGTCGGCCGCGGCCCGGGTGCTGAGCACCACCCGGGCGCCGCTGTCGTCGAGGATGTACGTCAGGCGGTCGACCGGGTGCTCGGGGTCGAGGGGCACATAGGCGCCGCCGGTCTTCCAGACGGCGAGGACAGCCGTGACGATGTCCACGCCGCGCGGCAGGCACAGGCCGACCACCGACTCGGCGCCCACGCCGAGAGCGGCCAGCCGGTGGGCGAGCCGGTTGGCGCGGGCGTCGAGTTCGGCGTAGTTGACCTCGGTGCCCTCGTGGACCACCGCGACGGCGTCCGGGGTCCGCTCGACGTGCTGGGCGAACAGTTCGGGCAGGAGGCCCGGCCCGACCTCGGCCGCGGTGTCGTTCCACGCGGTCAGCAGCCGGTCGCGCTCGTCCGCGGCGAGGACGTCGACGGTGTCGATCGGGGCCTGGGGCCGGGCGGTCAGTTGTTCGAGGACGCGGGCCAGCCGCTCGGCGATACGGACGGCGGACGCGGCCTCGAAGAGGTCCGCGTTGACGATGACCGAGCCGCGCAGGCCGGCCGGGGCGCCAGTCTCGTCGAAGGTCTCCTCGGCGACGACCTCCAGGTCGAACTTGGCGACCGTGCCGACCGGTCCGGCGGCCGTGGCCGGCTCCGCGGCGGGCTCCTCGGTCCGTGCGCCACCGAGGTCGGCCTCGGCGCGGGCGAGGTTCTCCACGCTGAGCATGACCTGGAACAGGGGGTGGCGGGCCAGTGAGCGGGTCGGGGCGAGTTCCTCGACGAGCTTCTCGAAGGGGACGTCCTGGTGCTCGAAGGCCGACAGGTCCGTCTCGCGCACCCGGGCGAGGAGTTCGGTGTAGGTCGGGTCACCGGAGACGTCGGTGCGCAACACGAGGCTGTTGATGAAGAAACCGACCAGGTCGCGCAGGCCGACGTCGGTACGGCCGGCCACGGCTGTGCCGATCGGCACGTCGGTCCCGGCGCCGAGCTTGGACAGCAGCACGGCGAGCGCGGCCTGCAGTGCCATGAAGGCGGTCACGCCCTCGGCCCGCGCCAGCTCCACCAGCCGGGCGTGCGTCTCGGCGGGGATGTCCAGCGGGGTGCTGTGGCCGCGGTAGGAGGCCACCGGGGGCCGGGTGTGGTCGTAGGGGAGCTCCAGCTCCTCCGGGGCGCCGCCCAACGTGTTCTGCCAGTAAGCGATCTGACGGTGCATCAAACCGGCCGGGTCGGCCGGGTCGCCGAGCAGTTCGCGCTGCCAGAGGGTGTAGTCCGCGTACTGGACCGGCAGCGGCTCCCAGTCGGGCGCCCGGCCCTCGCGACGGGCCGCGTAGGCGGCGGAGACGTCGTCGGCCAGCGGGCGCAGCGAGTAGCCGTCGCCGGCGATGTGGTGCACTACCACGGCCAGCACGTGCTCCGCCGGGGCGGTGGTGAACAGCCAGGCACGGATCGGGAGTTCGGCGGACAGGTCGAAGGCGGTCGCGGCCGCGTCGGCCAGCGCGCGGTCGCGTTCGGCCCGCGCCGCGGACGGCTCGGCACCGGACAGGTCGACCCGCTCGAGGGCCCAGTCCAGCTCCTCGATGGCGTGGATGTGCTGGTAGGGCTCGCCGTCGGCCACGGTGAAGGTGGTCCGCAGGACCTCGTGCCGTTCCAGGAGGTCGCGCAGGGCCGCGGCGAGAGCGTCCTGGTCGAGTTCACCGGCCAACGGCAGGGCGAGGGGAATGTTGTAGTGCGCGCTCGGCCCCTCCACCTGGTGGATGAACCACAACCGGCGCTGCGCGTATGACAACGGAATCATCAGGACCCCTCCTGCTTACGTCCTCGCCGTGACGTCGGCCGAGGCTGACTGGTGATCTCCGGCCGTTCTCCCGGCCTTGCGGCCGGCACCGCCGACAGCGTCGGTGGGCACGGCTGTGAGGACCGCACGGAATTCCTCCGCCCGGTCCGGCCTGTCACAACCGCTCGTGCTTGGGCCCTCGGTCGATTCCGGTTGCCGACAGCGCCGTGTCGACACCGATTCCGGCCCGGCAAAAGCCCCCCGATTCATGTTCTGGTCGTACGGGGCCACCGCGACTTCCCCGGCAGTCACTATGGCCCACGGCCCAGCGGATGATCAATGTTCGGCCCACGTGCCCGGAAACCGGCACGGGCAGCATGAGAATCGGCTGGGAGGGGTGTTCAAAAGCGGCTGTTCAACTGGCCTCGCCGGGCCAGTTGAACAGTGCAGAAAATCGGCCTGCCCGAATTCTTGACAAACGGACAGGCCGAGGTTTTTCCATGCGAGAACAGAGGAAAAGCGCGGGCCGTAATTGGCCCGCGCCTGGGAGAGAATCAGGTCCAGCGCCGCTCACTGGTCCCGGCGGTTCGCCGAGAAGGTCGTCAGCGCCGCGGAAACCAGCGCCCAGACAGCGAGAACGATGCAGGCGCCCCCCACCGTCCACGGCCACTGCTCCCCGGCGTCCTGTTCGCGACCGATGCGGCCCCAGGCCTGCAGGACCGTCATGTGCAGGAGGCTCGCGGTGAGGCGACTGTGGTCGTTCAGCAGCGTGGGAAGGACGAAGAGCAGGGCGGTGGTGGCCACGATGGTGATGACGGCGTGCCGGACCAGCGCGGCCACTCCCATGCCCACGAGGGCGGAGACCGGGGCGAGCAGCGTGGAGGCCAGGAGCAGGCGCGGGATCCCGGTGTGCCCGAGGCCCACGGCGATGTCCTGACCGGACAGGACGGCCTGGGCGACACCGTACGAGAGGAACGCCGCGAGCGCACCGAAGCCGGTCGTGGCGACGGTGACCACCGCCACCTTCGCGGCCATCACCGAACCACGGGCGGGAACGGCCGTGAAGGTCGTCCGGATCATGCCGGTGGTGTACTCACCGAGGACCGCGATGGCACCGATCGCACCGGCACCGAGCATCAGCATCGTCGCGGAGCCGGTCGGGAACGAGTCGGGCGCCAACCCGAGCATCCGGAACAGCGCCCGCCGCTGCTCGTCGGCCTCGGCGTACTGCCGGGCGTCTCCCCTGGCGTTGGCGCTGGTGCTCGTGAGCACCATCGCCGCCGTGGCGACGAAGGCCCACAGGGTCGACCGCAGTGACCACAGCTTGATCCACTCGGCGGCGAAGAGGTCAATGAAGCGGGCCCTGGGCTCCACCGGCGGCACGCTTACCGCGGTCTGGTCCGTAGTCGTCGGCGCGGTCACTCGGTCTCTCCTTCAAGGTACTCGACACTGTCGGCGGCCCGTTCCAGGAACGCCGCCTCCAGCGGGACGTGCCCCGGCGGGCAGCTCGGCCCGCCGGGCAGAGGGCCGGCGGCGGCGCCGATCACTGGTCCCGGTGGTGGGCGGTGAGGATGGCCAGCCCGGCGGCGACCAGCGACCAGACGGCGAGCACGATGTAGGCACCCTCCATCGTCCACGGCCACATCTCCCCCACGGCCTGGTTGTAGCCGATGCGCCGCCAGGCCTGCAGGATCGTCATGTGCAGGAGGCTCGCGCCGAAGTGACTCTGGCCGTTGATCACCGAGGGAATGACGAAGAGGAGGGCGATCGTGACCACGATGGTCAGTACGCTGTGCCGGATCAGCGCGGCCAGCCCCATGCCCACGAGAGCGGCCACCGGAGCGAGCGCCGCGGAGGCGATGAGCAGGCGCACGATCCCGGGGTGCCCGAAACCCACGCCGGCGTCCTGGCCGGACAGCACGGTCTGAGCCGCACCGAACGAGAGCAGTGCCGCGACCACTCCGAGGGCGGTCGCCGCGGCGATGGTCACCGCCGCCTTCGCGGCCATCACCGAACGGCGGGCCGGTACGGCCGTGAAGGTCGTCCGGATCATGCCGGTGGTGTACTCACCGAGGACCGTGATGGCACCGATGGCACCGGTGCCCACGATCAGCATGGTGGCGGCGCCGGTGTTGAAGGAGGCGCTCACCGTCCCGAACGCCCGGAAGTACGCCTGGCCCTTCTCATCGTTACCGGTGTAGTGCTGCGCGTCGGCGAAGGCGCCGGTGACGGTGATAATGAGGATGAGCGCCAGCGTGCCGGCGAAGGCCCAGGGGATCGAGCGCAGTGACCACAGCTTGATCCACTCGGAGGCGAGCAGATCACTGAAACGGGCCTCGGGCTCTCGTGGCCGCTCGTCGGACTCCGGGGTCGTCTTCGACGTCGTCTGCGCGGTCACTTGGTCTCTCCTGCGACGTACTCGACGCTGTCGGCGGTCAGTTCCATGAACGCCTCCTCCAGCGAGCTGGTGTGATTTGTCAACTCGTGCACCAGAATGCGGTTCTGGAACGCGATCTCGGCGATCCGGTCCGCGTCCAGCCCTACCACCCTGAGCCTCCCGTCGGGTTCGCGCTCCACCTCCGCGCCCTCGTCGTTGAGCAGCGGCAGGAGCGCCTCCGGGTCCGGCGTACGGACCGACACGCTCCGGCGGGCCCCACGGGCCGCGAACTGCGCCACGCTCTCCACGGCGATCAGCTCCCCCCGGCCGAGGACGACGAGCTGGTCGGCGGTGTGCTCCATCTCCGACATCAGGTGACTGGAGACGAAGACCGTGCGCCCCTCGGCGGCCAGGCGGCGGAACAGACCGCGTACCCAGTGCACGCCCTCCGGGTCGAGCCCGTTGAGCGGTTCGTCGAAGAGCAGCACCGGCGGGTCGCCGAGCAGCGCGGTGGCGATGCCGAGGCGCTGGCGCATGCCGAGGGAGAAGCCACCGATCCGGCGGTTCGCCGCGTCCGCGATGCCGACCTCCCGCAGCACCTCCTCCACCCGGCTGCGCGGGATCCTGTTGCTGCGGGCCAGCGCCCGCAGGTGGGCCCGGGCGGTGCGCCCGCCGTGCACGTCACCGGCGTCCAGCAGGGCGCCGACGTGCCGCATTCCACGGGGCAACGAGCGGAACGGACGGCCGTCGATCGTGACGGTCCCGCTGGTGGGGGTGTGCAGGCCGAGCATCAACCGCAAAGTGGTGCTCTTGCCGGCCCCGTTGGGGCCGAGGAACCCGGTCACCTGACCGGGATGCACAGTGAAGCTCAGGTTGTTGACCGCCAGCTTCTTGCCGTAGCGCTTCGTCATCTCGTGGACTTCGATCATGCGGCCCATCCTGCTGCCGGCGCGGTGTTCCGCACATCGCACCTGTGGTGACACTTGCCCGCTCCCGGGTGTCAGCCACGGTCGTACACCCGTGGTCCGATGCCCCGTTCGGGACGCCTGGCTACTCTCGGCATATGTACGCCACGCTGATTCTCCCGCTGCTCAAACGCGTGCCGCCCGGCGCCTGGACAGCCCTCACCTGGCTGGTGGTCACCCTCTACCCCACGTTGCTCGTCGGGCGGAGCGGTGCCGCCGCCTGGTTCAACGGCGCCGCGATGGGCAACCGTTCGGGTGCGACGAGCCGGGACTGGGCCATGGTGGGCGCGGCGGCACTGGTGGCGCTCGCGGGCAGCGCACTGCTGGCGCGCCGGCCGTTGGCCGGTCACGCCCTGCTGATCGCCGCCTCGGTGAGCGTGACGAAGGGCTGGTCGTCCGGTTCTCAGTTCCCGCCGCTGCAGTTCCTCTCGGCGGACATCGCCCTGCTCGTGATCACGGCCACCCGGCCCCGGCGGACCGCGCGCATCGCGGCGGGCATGCTGATCGGCGTCCTGCTCGCGCACATCCTCATCGTTCCGGGCGCCGACACCGGCGACGCCCAGGGAGCGGTGCTGCTGGCCGTCATCGCCCTGCTGATCGGCCACTCGATGCGCCAGGCCCGCGAACACGCCAAGGAGCTCAGCGTCCAGGCGGCCGCCCGGGCGGTCACCGCCGAGCGGCTGCGGATCGCCCGGGAACTCCACGACATGGTCGCGCACACCATCGGCATCGTGGCCCTGCAGTCCGGCGCCGCCCGCCGGGTCATCGAGACCCAGCCGGACCAGGCACGCACCGCGCTGGGCGAGATCGAGACCGCGAGCCGGGAGACGCTGGCCGGGCTGCGCCGGATGCTCGGCGTCCTCCGGCAGCCGAAGCCCGGCTCGGAAGCCGAGCCGGCCCCGCTGGAGCCGGGCCCCGGTCTGGCCAACGTCGACCGGCTGGCGGCGACCACGGCAGCCGCCGGCGTCACGGTCGACGTGCGGTGGAGCGGCGAGCGGCGGCGTCTTCCCCCCGAGGTCGACATGTCGGCCTTCCGGATCGTCCAGGAGGCGGTCACCAACGTGGTGCGCCACGCCGACACCAAGGCTTGCCGGGTGTCCATCGACTGCCAGGATTCGGAGCTGTTCATCGAGGTCGTCAACCAGGGCCGTCGGCACGCCCGCAGTGGCACCGCCGGGTCCGGTTTCGGGCTCGTGGGCATGCGCGAGCGGGTCGACCTGTTGCGCGGCGAGCTCTCCGCCGAACCGCTTCCCGAGGGCGGCTTCCGGGTGGCCGCCCGTCTTCCCGTCCCGGAGGCGGTCCGATGACGATCCGCGTACTGCTGGCCGACGACCAGCAGCTGATCCGCACCGCCCTGCAGCTGGTGATGGCCGACACCCCCGATCTGGAGGTGGTCGGCCAGGCCGGCGACGGCGCCGAGGCGGTGGAACTGACCGCCGCCCTGGAGCCCGACGTCGTGGTGATGGACATCCGGATGCCCGGCATGGACGGCATCGAGGCCACCCAGAAGATCACCGCCGGCCCCGGCAAGGCCCAGATCCTGGTCCTCACCACCTTCGACGACGACGACTACGTCTACGGCGCACTGCAGGCCGGCGCCGCCGGCTTCCTGGTCAAGGACATGGGCCTGGACGAGATCCTGGCCGCTGTGCGGGTGGTCGCCGACGGCGACGCTCTGATCGCCCCCAGCGTCACCCGCCGGCTGATCAAGGAGTTCGCCGGCCGCCCGACCGGCGCAAAGCCTCGGCGGACGCTCACCGGCATCACCCACCGCGAGCGCGAGGTGCTCACCCTGGTCGCCCAGGGGATGTCCAACACCGAGCTGGCCGAGCAACTGGTGATCAGCGTCGCCACCGCCAAGACCTACGTCACTCGGCTGCTGGCCAAGCTGAACGCCCGCGACCGGGTCCAGCTGGTGATCATGGCTTACGAGGCCGGCCTGGTGACCCCGTAGCCACGGCCGGGTACACGGGCCGGTGCCCGCGTGCCCCGACCCGATCCGCCGTCGCCGGCCGGCGGCCGCGTCCGCTTCCACGGACCGCGGCAGCCCGCCGGCGGCGGTGACCCGGGCCCCGCCACCCCGGCGCGGGCGGGGAGGGGCGCGGGCACAGAGGGCGCCCCCGGG
>NZ_JBEPBI010000263.1:0-10434 GCF_040299045.1 Streptomyces sp. NPDC001027 | reverse complement strand
GCAGGTCCACGGGCCTGCGCTGATCCGGCGCCGTCCGACCGGACCGGTCGCACCGGTCCCGCGTCGGTCGGCGCCGGATCAGCGCAGGCCCGTGGACCTGCGCAGAGCCGCCTGGACCAGGCGGTCCACCAGCTCGGGATAGCCGATCCCGGTCTCCTCCCACATCTTGGGGTACATCGAGATCGGCGTGAAGCCGGGCATCGTGTTGATCTCGTTGATGACGAACTCGCCCTCGTCCGTGAGGAAGAAGTCCGCGCGGACCAGGCCCTCGCAGGACGCCGCCTCGAACGCGTCCACCGCGAGGCGACGCACCTCGGCCGTCTCCTCGGGCGTGAGCGGCGCCGGGACGATGCCGGGGGTCGAGTCGATGTACTTGGCGTCGAAGTCGTAGTAGGCGTGGGCGTCCGGCGGCGGGATCTCGGCCGGCACGGACGCGCGCGGGCCGTCCTCGAACTCCAGGACGCCGCACTCGATCTCGCGGCCCCGCAGCGCCGCCTCGACCAGGATCTTCGGGTCGTGGCGCTGGGCCTCGGCGATCGCCTCGTCGAGGCCCGCCAGATCGTCCACCTTGGTGATGCCGATGGACGAGCCCGCGCGCGCGGGCTTCACGAAGAGCGGCCAGCCGTGCTCGCCGGCGAAGTCGACGATCTTCTTGCGGGCGGCCGACTCGTCCTGCGCCCACTCGCGCGGCCGGATCACCGCGTACGGGCCGACCTTGAGCCCGAAGGAGGTGAACACCCGCTTCATGTACTCCTTGTCCTGGCCGACGGCCGAGGCGAGCACCCCCGACCCCACGTACGGGACACCGGAGAGCTCCAGCATGCCCTGCAGCGTGCCGTCCTCCCCGTAGGGGCCGTGCAGCACCGGGAAGACGACGTCGACCTCGCCGAGCGCCTTGGGCACCGATCCGGCCTCGTAGTAGACGACTTCGCGGTTCGCGGGGTCGACGGGGAGCACCACGCCGCCGTCCCGCGACTCGGCGAGTTCGTCGACGTCGGGCGTGCGGCGGTCGGTGATCGCCATGCGCTCGGGCTCGTCGGCGGTGAGGAACCAGCCGCCCTCACGCGTGATGCCGATCGGCAGCACCTCGTACCGCGTCCGGTCGATGGCCCGCAGGACCGCGCCGGCGGTGACCACGGAGATCCCGTGCTCGGAGCTGCGACCGCCGAAGACGACGGCGACCCGCGGCTTGCGAGAGGGCTGCTGAGGGCTCTGGGGGAGGTTCTCGGTGCTCATATCGGCTTGAGAGTACCCGGTGGTAGTGCCGGCAGTCAGCGTCCGCCCGGCGGGTTCGCTCAGCGTCGTTCCGGCTTCGCGCTGCGCGACATCAGCTCCTTGACGGCGACCACCGGAGGCTTGCCCTCGTGCACGATGGCGACGACCGTCTCGGTGATCGGCATGTCGACGCCGTGCCGCCGGGCCAGATCCAGCACCGACTCACAGGACTTGACGCCCTCGGCGGTCTGCCGGGTGACCGCGATGGTCTCCTGCAGCGTCATGCCCTTGCCGAGGTTGGTGCCGAAGGTGTGGTTGCGCGACAGCGGCGAGGAGCAGGTGGCCACCAGGTCGCCGAGCCCGGCGAGTCCGGCGAAGGTCAGGGGGTCCGCGCCCATCGCCAGGCCCAGCCGGGTCGTCTCGGCGAGCCCGCGCGTGATCAGCGAGCCCTTGGCGTTGTCGCCGAGTCCCATGCCGTCCGCGATGCCGACCGCGAGACCGATGACGTTCTTGACGGCGCCGCCCAGTTCGCAGCCCACCACGTCGGTGTTGGTGTACGGGCGGAAGTAGGGGGTGTGGCAGGCGGCCTGCAGACGCCTGGCGACGCCTTCGTCGGTGCAGGCGACGACGGCCGCGGCCGGCCTGCGGGAGGCGATCTCCTTGGCGAGGTTGGGCCCGGTGACGACGGCGATCCGGTCCCGGCCCACCTTGGCGACGTCCTCGATCACCTCGCTCATCCGCATGGTCGTGCCGAGCTCGACGCCCTTCATCAGCGACACCAGGACGGTGTCCGGGGCGAGCAGCCCACTCCAGTCGGCGAGGTTGGCGCGCAGCGTCTGCGAGGGGATGGCGAGGACGGTGAAGTCGGCGCCGCGGGCCGCCTCGGCCGGGTCGGCGGTGGCGCGCAGGTTGCGCGGGAGCTCGATGCCGGGGAGGTAGTCGGGGTTGCTGCGGGTGGAGTTGACCGCGTCGGCGAGCTCGGCGCGGCGCGCCCACAGCGTCACCTCGCAGCCCGCGTCGGCGAGGACGGCGCCGAAGGCGGTCCCCCATGATCCGGTGCCGAAGACGGCCGCCTTCACGGAGTTGCTCACTTGCTGTTCTCCCCCTCGTGACGGGCCTGCACGTGCCCGGTCCCCGCGCGGTCGGCGCGGTCGGTGTGCGGGCCGCCGGCCGCCGCGCCGTTCTCCGCGGCGGCCTCGGCCTGGGTGCGGCGGCGCTGCTCGATGCGCTCCCTGCGCGGGTCGTAGGGCGTCTCGGGCGCCTTCTCGCCGCGGATCTCCTCCAGCAGGCCGGTGACGGCCGCCATGATGACCTCCGTGGCCTCCTTGAGCAGCTCGGGGGTGGTCTCCCTGCCGTAGAACCGTGAGAGGTCCACGGGCGGGCCCGCGAGCACGTGGTGGGTCTTGCGCGGGAAGAGGTCGGGCTTCTTGGCGTACGGGGCCAGCAGTTCGTTGGCGCCCCACTGGGCGACGGGGATCACCGGGCACCTGGTCTGCAGGGCCACGCGCGCGGCGCCGGTCTTGGCGGTCATCGGCCAGCCGTCCGGGTCGCGGGTGAGGGTGCCCTCGGGGTAGAACGCGACGCACTCGCCGCGCTCCACGGCGTCGATGGCGGCCCGGAAGGCGCTCAGCGCGTCCGTGCTCTCGCGGTAGACGGGGATCTGCCCGGTGCCGCGCATCGCGGCTCCGACGAATCCCTCCCGGAAAAGCCCGCTCTTCGCCAGGAATCGCGGCACCCGTCCGGTGTTGTACTGAAAGTGCGCGTACGCGAAGGGGTCGACATGCGAATTGTGGTTCACCGCGGTGATAAATCCACCCTCGGCCGGAATGTGCTCCATTCCACGCCAGTCCCGCTTGATCAGAACCACCAGCCAGGGTTTGCACAGCACCGCGGCGAAGCGGTACCAGAAGCCGATTCTGCGGCGGGGCACGCGAACACCTTCCTCTAGGACTTCCCTGGGCCTGCAGCGGAGCCCGGGGCCGCACAAGTGTCGCTCCGGACCGCGGGTCTGTCGAGAACACCGTACGCCCGCGCGTCCTGCGCACGGACGGGCCGGGTGACAATGACCGCGACAAGAGAGGGGAGGCACGCCGGTGCGGTGGACCTTGGTCATACCCCTGAAGCCCCTGGCGCTGGCCAAGAGCAGGCTCGCCGACACGGCCGCCGACGGTCTGCGCCCGGGCGTCGCCCTGGCCTTCGCCGAGGACACCGTGGCGGCGGCGCTGGCCTCGCCCGCGGTGCGGGATGTGGCCGTGGTCACCGACGACGCCCTGGCCGCGCGCACACTGGCGGCCCTGGGCGCCCGGATCGTCCCGGACGAGCCGGGGGCGGGCCTGAACGCCGCGCTGGCCCACGGAGCGGCCGTCGTGCGGACTCTTCGTCCCGACGCGCCCCTCGCGGCCCTGAACGCCGATCTGCCGTCGCTGCGCGCGCCGGAATTGGCCCGGGTACTGGACGCGGCCGCGGAATTCCCCCGCGCATTCCTTCCGGACGCGGCGGCAATCGGCACCACGCTTCTCGCCGTCGTACCCGGCCGTGCGCTGCGCCCGGCATTCGGCCCGGATTCCCGGGCCCGCCATCGAGCCTCGGGAGCGGTGGAACTCCGTCTCGACGCGGTGGATTCGGTACGCCAGGACGTGGACACCGGCGAGGACCTGCGGGCCGCGCTGGCGCTCGGCGTGGGGCCCCGGACGGCCGCGGCGACCGCGCGCCTGCTGATCCCCGGGCAGTAGGCTGCCGCCATGCAGGCGACCGCATACACGTACGACCCCGACACCCGCAGCGGGCAGGTGCTGCTCGACGACGGCACGCCGGTGCCCTTCGACGCGCCGGCCTTCGACGCCGGCGGGCTGAGGCTGCTGCGGCCCGGACAGCGGGTGCGTATCGAGACGGACGGACCGAAGGAGCGGCCCAGGATCACCCTGGTGACGCTCCAGACCTTCTGAGGCGGGGCAGCCGCCGGACACGCCGCGGGCCGGGCTCCGAGAGGGAGTCCGGCCCGGCGCGTGAGCAGCCCCAGGTGCCCTAGGCCTTGCGGGCGGTGGCCTTTTTGGCGGTGGTCTTGCGTGCGGTGGACTTCCTGGCGGGGGCCTTCTTGGCCGTCGCCTTCTTCGCCGGGGCCTTCTGGGCCGTCGTCTTCTTCGCGGCGGCCGACTTCGCGGTGGTGGTCTTCTTGGCGGCCGCCGTCGTGCTCTTGGCGGCGGTCTTCTTCGCGGTGGTCTTCTTGGCGGTGGCCGTGGTCTTCTTCGCGGCGGCCGTCGTCTTCTTCGCGGGGGCGGCCTTCTTCGCGGCGGCCGAGGCCCTCTTCGCGGGGGCGGCCTTCTTCGCGGCGGCCTTCTTGACCGTCGCGGACGCGCCGCCGGTCAGGCTGCCCTTCGGGGCCTTCTTGACCGAGACCTCGCCGCCGCGCGGGAGCTTCTTCGAGCCGCTCACCAGGTCCTTGAAGCCCTGGCCTGCGCGGAAGCGCGGGACGGAGGTCTTCTTGACCCGAACCCGCTCGCCCGTCTGGGGGTTGCGGGCGTAGCGGGCCGGCCGGTCGACCTTCTCGAACGAACCGAAGCCGGTGACCGAGACCCGGTCGCCGGCGACCGTAGCGCGGACGATGGCGTCCAGGACCGCGTCGACCGCCTCGGCGGCCTGCTGGCGGCCGCCCAGCTTGTCGGCAATCGCTTCTACGAGCTGCGCCTTGTTCACGTCTTCCCCTTCGGAGACATTCGCCAGAACGAAAGTGTTCAAGCTTTTTCGCACGTTAGGCAGATATATACCGCAAATCAAACACGAAACGGGCTAATCACCCTTGTGCCGCAACGAAGTCGGCTGCTCCGGAAGCGATCAGCGCTCCTCTTCGGGCATTCGCCCCTCGTCGAGGTCCGCCATGAACCGCTCCAGACGCCTTGTCGCATCGGCGAGATCGTGCTTGGCCGCGGCCGTGATGACCAGCAGCTTCCGGGTCAGCGCCATCCGTACGCCCTCCGGGACTTGCAGTGCGCGCACTGTTGTGTGCGCTTCCTTGAGCTGGTTCGCGACCGCCGTATAGAGCTCGAGTTGGCCGTCGTGTTCCATGCACAGATTGTGCCATCTGGGGCGAGTTGTCGCCCGCCCAGGGGGCAACTGCCGCCTCGAACGGCCCTCCGCGCCCGTCCGGCGGTCGCGTCCACACACTGCGCGTACCCCGGCAACAACCCCTCTAACGTGGGAAGTTGGCAGAAACGATGAAGGTCTCGGGGGCCGGACGGGCCCAGACACGGCCGTACCCCCGATCGGACCGATCGGGGGTACGGAGGGGGTGTCGCGGTGGCCGAAACTCGACCCGGCCGGGGCCGTCTCGGGCCTGGAGAGGCCTCGGGGTCAGACCTCGATCGTCCTCGGCTTGTACGAGGGCCGCTTGGCCTCGTAGGCGGCGATGTCACCCTCGTTCTGCAGGGTGATGGAGATGTCGTCGAGGCCGTTGAGCAGCCGCCAGCGGGAGTTCTCGTCCAGGTCGAAGGAGGCGGTGATCCCCTCGGCCCGCACCTCGCGGGCCTCGAGGTCGACGGTGATCTCGGCCTGCGGGTCCTGCTCCGTGAGCTCCCACAGCGCGTCGACGATCTTCTGGTCGATCACCACCGTGAGCAGGCCGTTCTTCAGCGAGTTACCGCGGAAGATGTCGGCGAAGCGGGACGAGATCACGGTCTTGAAGCCGTAGTTCTGCAGTGCCCAGACGGCATGCTCGCGGGAGGACCCGGTGCCGAAGTCGGGGCCGGCGACCAGCACGCTCGCGCCCTGCCGCTCGGGCCGGTTGAGGATGAACTCCGCGTCCTTGCGCCAGGCCTCGAACAGCCCGTCCTCGAAGCCGTCCCTGGTGACCTTCTTGAGCCAGTGAGCAGGGATGATCTGGTCGGTGTCGACGTTGGAGCGGCGCAGCGGGACGGCCCGGCCGGTGTGCGAGATGAATGCTTCCATGAGTGATCAGACTCCAGCGGGCGTAGGGGTCTCGGCGTCGGACAGGTCGGCCGGGGAGGCCAGGTGGCCCAGGACGGCCGTCGCGGCCGCGACCTGCGGCGACACCAGGTGCGTCCGACCGCCCTTGCCCTGTCGGCCCTCGAAGTTGCGGTTGGAGGTGGACGCCGAGCGCTCCCCGGGGGCCAGCTGGTCGGGGTTCATCCCGAGGCACATCGAGCAGCCCGCGTGCCGCCATTCGGCGCCGGCCTCCTTGAAGACCAGGTCCAGACCCTCGGAGACGGCCTGCAGACCGACGCGCGCGGAGCCCGGGACGACCAGCATCCGTACGCCGTCGGCGACTTTGCGGCCCTTGACGAGCTCGGCGGCCGCGCGCAGGTCCTCGATGCGGCCGTTGGTGCACGAACCTACGAAGACGGTGTCCACCTTGATGGAGCGCAGCGACTGTCCGGCCTCCAACCCCATGTATTCCAGGGCCTTTTCGGCGGCGAGGCGCTCCGAAGCGTCTTCGTACGAAGCAGGGTCGGGGACGTCGGCCGAAAGCGGCGCGCCCTGGCCGGGGTTGGTGCCCCAGGTGACGAACGGCGACAGCGCGGCGGCCTCGATGACCACCTCGGCGTCGAACTCGGCGTCGTCGTCGGTCCTCAGCGTCTTCCAGTACGCGACGGCCGCGTCCCAGTCCTCGCCCTTGGGGGCGTGCGGGCGGCCCTCGAGGTAGTCGAAGGTGGTCTGGTCGGGCGCGATCATGCCCGCGCGGGCGCCGGCCTCGATCGACATGTTGCAGATGGTCATGCGGGCCTCCATCGAGAGCTTCTCGATGGCGGAGCCGCGGTACTCCAGGACGTAGCCCTGACCGCCGCCGGTGCCGATGCGGGCGATGATCGCCAGGATCAGGTCCTTGGCGGTGACGCCGTCGGGCAGCTCGCCCTCGACGGTGATCGCCATGGTCTTCGGGCGGGCCATCGGCAGGGTCTGGGTGGCCAGCACGTGCTCGACCTGCGAGGTGCCGATGCCGAACGCCAGGCCGCCGAAGGCGCCGTGCGTGGAGGTGTGGGAGTCGCCGCAGACGACCGTCATCCCGGGCTGGGTCAGGCCCAGCTGCGGGCCGACGACGTGCACGACGCCCTGCTCGACGTCGCCCAGCGGGTGCAGCCGGACGCCGAAGTCGGCGCAGTTCTTGCGCAGCGTCTCCAGCTGGGCCCGGGAGACCGGGTCCGCGATCGGCTTGTCGATGTCGAGGGTCGGGGTGTTGTGGTCCTCGGTCGCGATGGTGAGGTCGAGACGGCGCACCGGGCGGCCGTTCTGCCGCAGTCCGTCGAAGGCCTGCGGGCTGGTCACCTCGTGCAGGAGGTGCAGATCGATGAAGAGGAGGTCGGGCTCGCCCTCGGCGCGCCGGACGACGTGGTCGTCCCAGACCTTCTCCGCGAGTGTCCTACCCATCGCTTTCCCTCCGGCCGGCAATGACGCACCGGCCCAACTAGAGATCTTGTGGAGGCGACGCCCACCGGCCCCTGTTTTTCCCCGGGCACCCGCCGCCTGGCCCGTTGGTCCGCGGGCCACCATGCGTCCAAGGGTTGCGCGTCTCACGGAAAAATGAACTTGCGTTTCACAGAGTGAGACGGGAGTATCGTTTCATGGACAACAGTAGCGGCGTCGGCGTCCTGGACAAGGCAGCCCTTGTCCTGAGCGCCCTGGAGTCCGGTCCGGCCACCCTCGCAGGCTTGGTCGCTGCCACCGGACTCGCACGACCCACGGCCCACCGTCTGGCCGTGGCTTTGGAACACCACCGTATGGTCGCGCGCGACATGCAGGGCCGTTTCATTCTCGGCCCCCGACTCGCCGAGCTGGCCGCGGCCGCCGGCGAGGACCGCCTGCTGGCCACCGCCGGCCCGGTGCTCACGCACCTGCGGGACATCACGGGCGAGAGCGCGCAGCTCTACCGCCGCCAGGGCGACATGCGCATCTGCGTGGCCGCGGCGGAGCGCCTGTCCGGTCTTCGGGACACGGTGCCGGTCGGCTCCACGCTCACGATGAAGGCGGGCTCGTCGGCCCAGATCCTGATGGCCTGGGAGGAGCCGGAGCGCCTGCACCGCGGTCTCCAGGGCGCCCGCTTCACGGCGACCGCCCTGTCGGGCGTGCGGCGCCGCGGCTGGGCCCAGTCCATCGGCGAGCGCGAGCCGGGCGTCGCCTCCGTCTCCGCGCCGGTCCGCGGCCCCTCCAACCGCGTGGTGGCCGCCGTCTCCGTCTCGGGCCCCATCGAGCGTCTGACGCGCCACCCGGGCCGTATGCACGCCCAGGCGGTCATCGACGCCGCGGCCCGCCTGTCGGAGGCCCTGCGCCGCAACGGCTGATCCGGTGCGGAAAAGGGCGGCCTCAACGCCGCGGCAGCCCTTTCCCGCAACGGCAGGCCCGCGCGTGCACGGCAGATGTCGAGACGATCCGCCTCGGGGACGACCGGGACGCCGAACTGCTCCTGTCCTGCGCCGGGTTGACGTATGAGGAGGCGCCGGCGCGGCGGTACGGCTTCGAATGAGCGACGCCTCGGCGGCGGGCACACGCACAAGGCCCTCCGCCGAAGCGAAGGGCCTTGAAGTGGTACCCCCGACCGGATTCGAACCGGCGCTACCGCCTTGAGAGGGCGGCGTGCTAGGCCGCTACACAACGGGGGCGAGGATCTTGCGAGCGTTTGAACTGCATCGCCGCAGATCCGAGCTGGTCTACCAGGACTCGAACCTAGACTAACTGAACCAGAATCAGTCGTGCTGCCAATTACACCATAGACCAATGTGGTTTAGACCAGTTTGTACCCCCGACCGGATTCGAACCGGCGCTACCGCCTTGAGAGGGCGGCGTGCTAGGCCGCTACACAACGGGGGCCCTAGCAGTCCCGAGAAGATCGGAACCAGTACCCCCGACCGGATTCGAACCGGCGCTACTGCCTTGAGAGGGCAGCGTGCTAGGCCGCTACACAACGGGGGCTTCGCGGAATCGATCTCCGCATGCGCAGATGAGCTCTGCGAGCTGGCCTACCTGGACTCGAACCAAGACTAACTGAACCAGAATCAGTCGTGCTGCCAATTACACCATAGGCCACTGGAACGCAAGCCCCGGAGGGGATCTTGTTCTAGTTTCGCTCCGTCGGTTCCGGCCTTTCGGCCCGCTCTCCGGCGGCGCAGGAAGAACATTACCCGAAGGTGGACTGCGCTCCAAAACGGGTATCCGCGCCGAGGATCGCCGGGAGTTCGGCGAGGGAGACGATCCGGTGCCGGCCGGCCGGGAGCTCCACGGTCGCCGTGCCGCCGCGACGGTCGATCCACACCGAGAGCAGCCCGGCGTCGGCGGCGCCCTGTCCGTCGATCTCGGGGTGGTCCCCGACGTAGGCCACCTGGTGCGGGGGCAGCGACAGGGCCTCGCAGGCCGCGAGGAAGGCGCCGGCCTCGGGCTTGGAGACGCCGAGCTCGGCGGCGCACAGGACGGCCTCGAAACGGTCGTACACGCCGAGGGCGCGCAGCTTGTGGTCCTGGACGTGGATGCTGGAGTTGGAGAGCACCGCATGGCGGTGGCTGGCGGCGAGCACGTCGAGCACGGGCAGGACGTCCGGGAAGAGCGACCAGGCGGCCTCGTAGTGCGTGATGTACCGCCGGAACCAGGCGTCCGTCTCCGCGTCGGTCAGCTCGGGCCGCTCCAGAAAAGCCCGTACCCGGTCCCGGCGCTGGTCCTCGAAGGTGACGCCGCCCGCGGAGAACCGCGCCCACTGCTGGTCGGTCACCTCCCGCCAGCGCGCGAGGGCCTCCTCCGCCGTGCCGAACCAGTCGAGCAGCCGCTCGGCGGTGAGATACGCCCGCATGCCCTCGCGGTCGGCGGTCGTGTAGTCGAAGAGAGTGTCGTCAACGTCCCAGACCACGGCGCGAATGCTCATGGCTCCGACGGTATCGCGGGCTGGCACACTGAGGACA
Organism: Streptomyces sp. NPDC001027; assembly: GCF_040299045.1. NCBI lineage: Bacteria > Bacillati > Actinomycetota > Actinomycetes > Kitasatosporales > Streptomycetaceae > Streptomyces > Streptomyces sp. NPDC001027. The sequence goes on along the minus strand of NZ_JBEPBI010000263.1, from coordinate 325 downwards.
TGAGCGAGTACCGAGTTCAGTTCACCGTCGAGGCCCGGGCGGCGTACGACGGCCTGCCCGGCGAGCGTCGAGCTCAGTTGGACAAGGCCGTGCGGATACTGGCGCGCGATCCGTTCCGCAAGGTCGCGACCGCGCAGCTCGGCCCCGACGAGCACCTGCGCAAGGCGTACGTGGCCCCGGGCGTCATGCTGGAGTACATGGTGGCGGCGGCCGTGCTGGTCGTCGTCGTGCTGGAGATCTTCGACGAGTTCGCCTACCTCGTCGACGAGAGCGACGTCGTCTGAGGTGTGAACGCCCGAGGGGCGGCGCCCGGATCACCGGGCGC
>NZ_JBEPBI010000262.1:0-10512 GCF_040299045.1 Streptomyces sp. NPDC001027 | reverse complement strand
CGCCGCTCTCCCTATCTTACACCCCCCCCCCCGGCGCCCGGGGCCCGTGCGGCTCAGTGGCGGCGCGCCTCGCCCGCCCGCGCGGCCGCCCGGGCGTTTTCGTGACGCGGCGCCCCCCGGGGAGGGGCCGCCGCCCGGCATCGCCCATCGCGCGTAAAGAGGCTCGGCCATGAAACCGTTCGACTTCCCGCCGCTGCCGCCCCTCGCAGGTAGGCCTCCGGGGCTGGGCAGGGCCTGCGCCCCCGGCGTCACTCCGGTCGCGACGTGAGCGCCGCCGCGCGCGGGGACGCGCCGCACGGCGGGCGATACGGCGAAAGCGTCTTCCGCCCCGAAGAGGCGGGCGAGGGAGAGCGCATCGACTTCGGCGCGCTCGCCTACGACGACATCACTATGGCGCGGCTGCGGGCGATCGGCGTCGGACCGGGGTGGGACTGCCTCGACGTGGGCGCCGGCACGGGCACGGTCTCACGCCGGTTGCTGGAGGAGGCCGGGGCGGCGAGCGTGCTCGCCGTGGACCGGGATGTGCGCTTCCTCGAGGCGCGTCAGATTCCCGGACTCCGTGTGCTGGAGGCCGACGTCACCGCCGCCGGTTCCGTCCCCGGCCGGTTCCGGCTCGTCCACGCCCGGTTCGTGCTGATGCATCTGCCCGAGCACGAACGAATGATCGCCCGGCTGGCCGGACTCGTCGCGCCCGGGGGCGTGCTGGTGCTCAGCGACGCCGTCGACCTGACGAACGAGCGCACGCCCGCCACCCCTTACAGCGCGGCGATGCGGGCGATGTGGCAGGGCCTGCGGGCCACCATCGGCACCGATGTCTCCTGGGTGCCCTCTTATCCCCGCCTGTTGCGCGACGCGGGACTCGTGTCCGTCGCCGCCGAGGTCCATGTGCCGCCGCTGCTGCCCGGCGGTCCGCTCAGCCGCTTCTGGGCCGACACGTGGGAGCGGAGCAGAGCGGCGATGCTGGCCACCGGACTGGTCGACGACGCGGGCGTCGACGCCGCGATGCGGTATCTGGACTCCGACGAGTGCGCCGCGCTGTCGGCCGGCATGCTGACCGCCTGGGGACGCAGACCCGGGGCGGACGCTCGCTGACCGTCCCGGCCCCCGGCCCCGACCCCGGCTCCGGCCGTGGCGCGGGCCGTGGCGCGGGCCGGACTCACTGCAGGACGTCGGGACGATCGCGCAGCGCCTGGCGCACCGACCACACGACGGCCACCAGCGGTACGGCGACCACGGCGCCGATCACCCCCGCCGCGACCGCTCCGCCGACGACCGCCAGTGCGACCACCACCGGATGCAGCCGGACGGCCCAGCTCATCACGATGGGATGCAGAAGGTGGCCCTCGATCTGACCCATGATCACGATCAGGGCCACGACCAGCCCCGCGACGAGGAGCCCCTTCGACGCGAGGGCCACGACGGCCGCCACCGCCAGGGCGATCGGCGAGCCGATCAACGGGATGAACGCGGCCAGGAACTCCAGCAGCGCCAACGGGACGGCCAGCGGCACGCCGAGGGCGAACAGCGCGATGCCCACGAGGACCGCGTTGATCACGGCCACCAGCAGAATGCCGCGCGTGTAGCCGGTGAAGGTCCGCCAGGCGGCCTGGCCCATGACGTTGAACGTCCGCCGTGCCCCGTCGGGCAGCTGGTCGCACACCCACTGCCACTGCCGGTCGCCGGAGTACGTGAAGAACACCCCGCAGAACAGGGCCAGGGCCAGCACGGTCAGCACCTCGACGAGTCGGCTCGCCCCGCTGAGCGCCGTGCTGATGAGGGTGGAGCGGTGACTCGACAGCAGAGAGCCGATCCGGGACTGGAGATCGTCGAACGCGTCCGGGGGGAGCCGGAAGGGAGGGTCCTCCAGCCGCCTCTCGATCCGGTCGATGCCCGCCACGAACTCCTTCTCCAGCCCGCTTCGCTCATCGGCCGCGGTCTCGCCCACCAGCGCCAGCACGCCGAGGACGAGGACGATCGCACCGACGAGCGCCGTCGCCACCGCGAGCGGACGGGGCATGAACCGGGCGAGGAGGCCGACCACCGGGCGGATCACGGCGGTGATGACGAGGCCGAGGAAGACGGCGACGGCGACCCGGTGGAACTGTCCGAGCACGGAGAAGACGACCCGGACGACGACGCCGACGGCGATGAGCCTCCATGCGTAGGCGGCCGCGGTCCGCAGCAGAGCCGGCACGCGCGGCCCGTCGCCGCCGCGCCGCTCCGTCGGCGCGGCCGGCTCATCGGGGGGTGTGGACATCTCATGCCCTTACCACGCGTCGAGTGCCGGATCGCGGCGTCGGCCCGGAGTTCCCCCGAAGGCCGCACCGGCCGGGTGAACGGCCGATGGGACCGGCGTCGTGAACCGCTGTCGGGAACAGGCGTCCGGGCGGCGGCGGCGGTGGCGGGCGTTGGTAGCGTCGGCTGTGCCGTGCCGGCCGGCACGGTGTGCCGTTCGACCGAGAGAGACCTCATGTCCCCGACGATCCGCAGGGCAGTGATCCCCGCCGCCGGACTGGGCTCCCGTCTGCTGCCCCTGACGAAGGCGATCCCCAAGGAGATGCTCCCGGTCGGCGACAAGCCGGTCATCGAACACACGGTGCGCGAGCTGGTGGACTCCGGGATCACCGACATCACCATCGTCGTCTCCGGCGGCAAGAGCCTCATCCAGGACCACTTCCGGCCCAACCCCGCCCTCGTCGCCCAGCTGCGCGCCGACGGCAAGACCGCCTACGCCGACGCGGTGGAGGAGGTCGCCGAGCTGGCCCGGCAGGGCCACATCACCTACCTCGACCAGCAAGGCCCGTACGGCAACGGCACCCCCGTCCTCAACGCCGCCCGTGCCTTCGGCGACGAGCCCGTCCTGGTGCTGTGGCCCGACGACGTCTTCGTGGCGGACGTGCCCCGCGCCCAACAGCTGATCCGCGCCTACGAACTGACCGGCTGTCCGGTCCTGGCGCTGCTGCCCATGGACCCGGGTGACTCCCAGCGGTACGGCGTGCCCATCGTCAAGGAGGACCTCGGCGGCGGCACCCTGCGGATCACCGGACTGGTGGAGAAGCCCCGGCCCGCCGACGCCCCGTCGTCCTACGCGGCCATCGGCGGCTACGTCGTGACCCCCGGCATCATCGACGAACTCCGTGAGCAGACCCGCCGCTGGTACGAGCACCGGACCGGCGAGGTCTACCTGACCGACGCGATCAACGCCTACGCCGCCACCCGCGCCGTGTACGGGCAGGTCATCCAGGGGCGTTGGTACGACACCGGCAACCCGGCCGACTACCTCGTCGCGCAGATGGCGTCCGCGCTCGCCCATCCCGAGTACGGGCCGGTCCTGCGGGGTCTGGTGGCCGGGCTCGACGCCGACCGCGCCGCCGGCCACCGGCCGGAGCGCGACTCCTGATCCGCGGCTTCGCGCCGGGGCCGATCGCGCACGGCGTGCGGCCCGCGGCCCGGCGGGCGGGGCGGACCGTCGATCAGGCGGTGAGCGCCTGTTCGACGGTGCTGTGGCAGGAGAGCACCGCGTCGAGGCCGACGAGCTGGACGACCCGCGCCACCGATTCCTGGGCGGCGGCCAGCCGCAGCCACCCTTCGGCGGCGCTCACCTGCTGGTGTACCTGGACGAACACGTTGATGCCGCTGGAGTCCAGGAAGGTCACGCCACTGAGGTCCGCCACGATCCGGCGCCCCTGATCGCCGTCCCGGGACAGCAGTGCCTCGCTCAGCGCGTCCTTGACGTCGTGATCGATCTCGCCGCGCAGGCTCACGACACGGATGCCGCCGACGCTGGCGTGTTCGACGGACAGCCGGTCGGATCGGCCCGTTTCCTGGTTGTCAGTCACCGTTTCCTCAATCGCACCTAGGCTGCCGGGGGCAGCGTCTGTGAGAGCAATTCTGCCGCACGGTGTCAGCCGCACGCTCCCAACCGGCTGTGCCGAAGAACACGGCCCGCGACATGCATGACAACGTGGCGGGTACACGCACACCCGTGAGTGGGGAGTAGAAGGACGATGCCTGGTGGAATCGCGATTCGACGACGACGGCGGCGGCACGGGGTTCGGCGCCGACCTGATCGAGGCGGGGTATGTCCTCTCCGGAGGCGACGGGTGCATCGCTCAGGCCCGGCGCGACGCCGCCGACTTCCTCACGCGGGCCCGTGACGATCGCGGTGTGGACGTCTCCCCGCGCGCGATGGACCTGACCCAGCTGGTGGTCAGCGAGCTGGTCACCAACGTCCGCAAGTACGCGCCGGGACCGGCGTCGATGCAGCTGCGCGTGTCCGGAGCGATGGTGGAGGTCGTGGTCCGCGACAGCGACCCCACGGTGCCGCTGGTGGGCGTCGCGGACCCCGCCCGGATCGGCCAGCACGGTCTCGAGATCGTCCAGGCCGTCGCCCATGACCTCGTCGTCGAGCCGCAGCCGGACGGCAAACGAGTCGTCGCCCGCATTGTCCTCGCAGACCCGCCCGGCCGTGACGCCGCGGCCCACCGCCCCTGGTGACGATCGCTCCGCGCTCCGAGCGCGGAGCGGACTTTGCCCTCAGCGGGGCCGAGCGAGCTGTTCCACCCGGGCGTGGAGACGCTCGACGTGCTGTTCGGATTCCGGCTTCATCAGGACGCTGCGGAGGATGCGCGCGCCGTCGACGTCCGCGGCGATCTCCGGACGGCGGACCGCGAACGCCTCGCGACCGGCTTTGAGGGTGCTCAGGAACACCGGGTCGCCGTCGTTCATGCCGTCGGTCAGCACCCGCGCGGACGCGGCGTCCACGGCGGACAGGGTGGCCGGTTCCACGGCCGGGAAGTACCCGACGATGTCCAACTCCGGCCGCTGGTACAGCTCCAGCACGTCGGACTGCGAGATCAGGTCGGCCCACCGCAGAGCGGCCCGGCGGCCGGCCGCCAGCACGCGGCCGAGACCGGACGGGGTGGGCGGCAGGAGGCGGAAGGTGAGCCACAGCGCGGCGGCCGAGGCGCCCGCCCGGGAGCACTCCAGGCTGATCTCGCCGAGGTGCAGCTCGGTGGAGGTGAAGTAGGTGTAGGGCGAGTCGTGCAGGTAGAAGCGCCCCACCTCGGGATCGCGGAAGAGGACGGCCCCGCAGCCGTAGGGCTGGAGCCCGTGCTTGTGCGGGTCGACGACGATCGAGTCGCACCGGGCGATCGCCCGCCAGGGCTCGGACGGGAGCCCCTCGGGGCCGTCGGCGCCGGCGAGCAGGGTGAAGAAGCCCCCGTACGCGGCGTCGACGTGGAGGCGGACGCCGTAGCGGTCCTTGAGGGCGAGCGCGCGGTGGATCGGGTCCACGGCGCCGAGTCCGGTGGTCCCCGCGGTGAGGACGACGGTGCCCACGTCTCCGCCGCGCAGGACGTCCTCCAGGGCGTCGAGGTCCATGCGGCCCCCCTCGTCGGTGGGGACGGGGTGGCCCTTCATTCCGAGGACGTGGCACATGCGGCCGTGGGTGTAGTGCGCTTCGGCGCTGTAGGCGACTCCTTCGCCGGGGTGGAGTTCCCGGGCGACGAAGAGGGCTTCGAGGTTGGCGATCGTGCCGCTGGTGGTGAGGTGGCCGAGATGGGTGTCGTAGCCGAACATGGCGGCGAGCTGCGCGACGGCCTCGCGCTCCATCGCCGCGGTCGCCGGGCCGCCGTCCAGGGCGTGGTTGTTGGGGTTGATCAGCATGGCGGTGAGATGGCCGACCACTGCGGCGGGGTGCGGGGGCTTGAGCATCTGGCCGGCGTAGTGCGGGTGGAAGAACGGGTAGTTGTCCCGCGTCAGCCGACCGGTGAGCTCCTCGAAGGCGGAGGCGAAGCGCTCGTCGTCGACGTGCAGGGAGGGGTGCGGCTCGTACGGGCTGTAGGTGTCGGCCCACTCCTGTATGGCGTGGGTGGCCCGGCCGAGCCAGTGCTGCAGGTCCATGGACATGTCCCCTTTCTCCGACTGCTGCGCGGTGGTGGGCTCCATCCTAGGATTTTGCTGACTGCTCAGCAATTGACTGCTCAGCAATTGAGACGTCGGTAGGTGAGCGGGCAGTAAAGTCGGGGTGACGGCCTTCGGCAGAGGGGGCCGTGGACAGGAGAGGACGTCGACAGGTGGATGCGGCCGACCGGCCGGGCGACGAGGCCGCCCGTGCTGCCAACAGCCCGCTGGTGCACGACTTCGGGCTCCTGATCAAGACCGCCACCCGGCTGGAACAGCGGATCGACGGCGCTCTCAGGCGGGAGTGCGGGATCAGCCACACGATGTTCGAGGTCCTCATCAGGCTCTGTCGCCGCCCGGGCGAGGAGATCACCCAACGCGTGCTGGCCGACGACCTCACGCTGACCAGCAGCGGTGTCACGCGTCTGATCGACCGCATGGAGGAGGCCGCCGTGGTCCGCCGAGTGCCGTCGCCCGAGGACCGCCGCAGCGTGCTGGTCGAGGCCACCGACCGCGGTCGCTCCGTCTTCCTGCGGGCGGCGGAGGTCCACTCGCAGGTCGTCGAGCGGTACTTCGTCACGCCGGTGACGCCGGGCGACTACGCGCGGCTGACCGGCTCGCTCGGCGAGATCCACCGGGCACTGCGCGACGACGCCTGAGGGGCGCCGGGCCCGCCGCCCCGGCGCGCTCGCGGCGTCAACGGTCGAACTTCCAGGTGACCCGCGGTTTGACGGGGTCACCCTCGACGCCGACCACCCGGACGGGGATGGAGATCCGCTCGCCGCCGGAACGTGCCCTGCACGTCTCGGCCGCACCGACCACCGCCTTGAGGTGGGACGGGCAGGAGACGTCGTGGATCTCCCGTCCGAGCCAGGGAAGCGGGTGGTACCAGCCCTGGATGCGCGCTTCGAGGATGGTGTGGGAGACCGCGAGGTGGCCGTCCTCCCGCACGTAGAGCCCCTCGGAGACGGGGTCGATCGTGGTGTGCTGCACATCCGTGGCCGCGCAGAGCCAGGTGACGACACCGGCCACGGCGGCCACGGCGACCGCACCGCCCACGGAGCCGACGAGGAAACCGCGCTGCATCTCGTACTCCCGGGTTCGGGTCCTGGACCTGTGAGCGACATCGATCGAGTGGAGGAAGTGACTGACTCCACTCTCGCCCACGGATGGGGGCGTGCGCCTCAGCCGTACGGCCAGATCCCGCCCCTGGCCACGCCGCCCCTTCTCGGCCGTACGGCCGACCCCGGCGCAATACCGACTCCCCGGCCGCGGGACCAGGCGTTTCCCACGGCACGGGCAACGGGACAACCCCGGGAAACGCCTGGCCGTCCCGGGCCGCCGACGACAACGTGAGCATCGTCGATCTCCAGGGAGCGCCGTCGCACGGTGCGGCGGCCCCGGGGCTGAACTCACGTAGGGATGCGCGCCAGTGATCAGTTGGAACAGTGTTTCGTCCGCCGCACGGCGGTCCGTCCGGGGCCGGGCCCTGTCCACGGCTGCTGCCGCGGCGCTGCTGGCCGGCGGCATGACGCTCCTCGGGCCCGCGGGCTCGGCGCAGGCCGCCGCTTCGGACTGCGAGGGCGGCAGGAACGGGTTCATCGACATCTCCGACAACGCGTACGACACCACCGCCCGCCAGGTGACCCTGTGGAGCGAGGGCGTCAACATCAGTCTGCAGTACGGCAACATCCGTGGCGTCCAGCGCGGTTGGGCTCTCATCGCGGGCGATGTGCAGCCGGGCAACCAGGTGTGGCTGGACTGGACCCGGGACGGCGGCCGGACCTGGATCCAGTGCGGGCCCTTCACCTCACGGGGCGGCGAGAACAAGACGAGCGCGGCCCAGCGCACCAGCACGGACGCCAACTGGAAGTTCCGCGCGTGCGGTTCCACCCGGTCCGGCATCCACTGCACGGACCCGTGGTGGTAGGCCGACCCCGGCCGCACGTCTCCACCCCGCAAGCCATCCCCGCCCGTCCACCCCGCACGTCCGTCAGGACGTCCACCGGCACGTCCACCCGCACTCGCGTGCGGCTCGCACGACCTCCGTCCGACGACCATGACGACGAAACCCCTCTGGAGACACATATGAACAAGTCACGCGCCGTGCTCGCGCTCGCGACGGCCGCCCTCGTGGCCGCGCTGGGCAGTCCCGCCGTCGCCGCGTCGGCCCCCGTCGCAGGCAAGGCCGCCGGGCCGGCCCACTGCGTCCTCGTCCTCGACGAGGTGAAGGCCGGCGAGGACGTCTCCCACGTCAGCCTGCACCAGTGCTTCAGCGGTCCCGACGCCTCCGCCCGGGCCGCGGCCGCCGTACCGCGAGCGGCGGCGCAGACGGAGCTGATGACCTGGGCCGAGCACGCCGACTGGGGCGGCCAGTACACCAAGGTCTACGGCAACGCCGGGCCCTGCGACGCGGCCGGCTACAGCTTCAGCCCGAACAGCTGGTGGTCCTCGCACCTGTCGTCGCTCCTGGTCGACGGCGGCTGCACCAAGGCCTTCCTCAGCGGCCCGAGGGGCAACGGCACCTTCGGACGCTCCATCTCCTACGTCGGCGACGCGCTCAACGACGCGGTGACGTACGTCAAGATCTGGCGCGGCTGACCGGATCGCTGGACCGAAAAGAGCTGGGGAGCAGGGGTCGGATCAGGGGTTTCCCGGTCGTCGCGCCAAGAGGCAACGGGAAACCCCTGGTACCGCAGGCCCGTGGGGGCCACGGTGAGGCCAGTTCCGCCCCTGAGCCACACGGGGGCCTGATCGAAAACGCGGTCCGGACTGTCGGCGCCACGACCACATGGCACGGCCGCGAGAGGAGAACCGGATGAGAACACTGCGCCGGGGAGCGGGGCTGGTCGCCCTGATGGTGACCGCCCTTCTCCTGGCCCTGCTCCCGACGACCGCCGCCCAGGCGGCCGGCACGGGGGAGCAGAACTCGTGCGCCGTGCAGGGCATCGCCTCGCCCGAGGCGCAGCGCGCCATCGACGCGGCCTGCGCGGAATGGCGTGCGCGCACGGTGTACACGTGGGGCGGAGGCCATGGACCGGCTCCCGGCCAGAGCTACGGCACCTGGGACCTCAGCAGCCCGAGCCACTTCGAGGAGACCGCGCTCGACCCCCAGACCCGCGGGTTCGACTGCTCGGGGTTCGCGCGCTGGGCCTGGTCCAGGGCTGCGGGGTACGACATCCTCGGCGGCGGGACGGCCTATGCCATGTACGTCAACGCGGGGCGGACGTACCAGCAGGTCCACGGCGCAGGCGGAGGCAAGCCGGCCGTGTCCGACATGGAGCCCGGCGATCTGGTGTACACAGCGGTCGGCGGTCAGGTCAAGGACATCACCCACATGATGATCTACCTCGGGGGCGGCTACGTCGTCGAGGCCTATCAGTCGCAGCTGCCGATCCGCGTGATCGACATCAACTCGCGTATCAGCAACAACCGCCTGGTCGGGGTGACGCGGATGCCGCAGGGCAGCCCGTTCACGGAACCCACGGGCTACGACGGCACGCTGCAGGTGACGTGGGGCACGGGCGTCGCCGTGCGCCAGCACCCCAACCGCTCGGCCGGCCAGGTCACCCTGCTGTCCGGACCGGACATCGTGTACGCCAAGTGCCAGCAGCGCGGGGAGCGCGTCACCGCGGAGGGCTACACGAACGACGCCTGGACGTATCTGTCCAACCGCGGCGGCTGGATCAGCAACATCTTCCTGAGAGGTCCGGCCTGGCTGCCGGAGGTGCCCACCTGCTCAGGGTCCGACTACGACTCGCAGATCGGCCCCGGCGGCGGGGGCAACGCCACCCAGGGCGGCGCCTACGGCACGTGGGGCACGGGCGTGGCGATCCGCTCCCAGCCGTCCACCGTCGACGGGACGACGGTCGCCCGGCTGGCCGGTCCCACCTCGGTCGCCGTCAGCTGCCAGATACACGCCCAGAGCGTGACGTCGGAGGGCTACACCAACGACGCCTGGTCCTATCTCCCGCAGTACGGCGGCTGGATCACCAACATCTACATGAAGGGCGACGCCTGGCTCTCCGGCGTCCCGGCCTGCGACGGCAGGGGCACCGCGACCCCCGTCGGCGCGCACGCCTACAGCACATGGGGCACCGGGGTGACGATCCGCAGCACGCCCTCCGCCGGCGCGGGCGTCGTGACCCGGCTCTCCGGTCCTACCGGTGTCGCGGTCTCCTGCCAGAAGCACGCCGAGAGCGTGACGGCCGAGGGATACACCAACGACACCTGGTCGTATCTGCCCGAATACCAGGGCTGGATCAGCAACATCTATATGAAGGGCGACGCGTGGCTGGACGGCGTCCGGAACTGCGTGGTTCCGGGCATGAGTTGACCGGCCTCGTCGGCTGAACCTCTGACCACCGCCCCGGTAGGCAGGCTCACGGGGGGTCCGCGTACCGGGGCGGTCCCATGAACCGGTCGGTGTCCTCATGTGCCGGACACCGACCGGTCTTTGTGATGCTCGTCACTTCCCGGCATGCCTCAGATTCCGCGTTCCCGTCCCGGCTTACCATCCCCCAGACACACGGTCGCCGACCTGACCAGTCGGCGTCAGAAACGGCGCTCTGCGCGCCGTTGGCCTCGGGGGCACACCACTCATGGACC
>NZ_JBEPBI010000261.1:0-10633 GCF_040299045.1 Streptomyces sp. NPDC001027 | reverse complement strand
CGCCCAACTCTATTTGTTTTTTCATTCTTAGTTTTAAAGAGTGTTAAAATTCAGAACACAGAAACCCCCCCCTCCCCCCCTGGGGGCCCCGGGGCGGGGTGGACGCTAAATTCCGCGCGGCCGCGGCAGGAGCGTGACCGGTGGGCGTCCGCGCCCCCGGATCCGGTCGCCTCAGTGGGCTCCGGCGCCGGTCAGGGAGCGGACCTCCAGCTCGGCGTACTTGCCGTCGTCCGCCTTCTCCTTCGACACGAGGGTGCCGACGATGCCCAGCAGGAAGCCGACGGGGATGGAGATGAGGCCGGGGTTCTCCAGCGGGAACCAGTGGAAGTCGACGTCGGGGAACATCGAGCTGGGCTTGCCGGAGACGACCGGCGAGAACAGCACCAGGCCGACGGCGGTGACCAGGCCGCCGTAGATCGACCACAGGGCCCCCGACGTGGTGAACCTCTTCCAGAAGAGGCTGTAGAGGATCGTCGGGAGGTTGGCGGAGGCGGCGACGGCGAAGGCGAGGGCGACCAGGCCGGCGACGTTCAGGTCGCGGGCGAGGGCGCCGAGCAGGATGGAGACCGCGCCGATGCCGACGGTGGCGTAGCGGGCCGCGTTGATCTCCTGCTTCTCGGAGGCCTGCCCCTTCTTGATGACGTTGGCGTAGATGTCGTGGGCGAAGGACGAGGACGACGCGAGGGTGAGGCCGGCGACGACCGCGAGGATGGTGGCGAAGGCGACCGCCGAGATGGTGGCCAGCAGGATGGCGCCCCAGTTGGAGTCGACGCCGCCCAGATGGAGCGCCAGGAGCGGCGCCGCCGTGTTGCCGGCCTTGTTGGAGGCGATGATCTCGTCCGGCTTGATGAGCGCGGCGGCGCCGAAGCCGAGGGCGAGGGTCATCAGGTAGAAGGCGCCGATCAGGCCGATGGCCCAGAGGACCGACTTCCGGGCGGCCTTGGCGGTGGGCACCGTGTAGAAGCGGATCAGGATGTGCGGCAGGCCCGCGGTGCCGAGGACGAGGGCGATGCCGAGCGAGATGAAGTCCAGCTTGGTGGTGCCGGTGGCCCCGTACTTCAGGCCCGGCTCCAGGAAGGCCGCGCCCTTGCCGCTGTTGTCGGCGGCCGAGCCCAGCAGGTCGGAGACGTTGAAGTCGAACTTGAGCAGCACCAGGAAGGTGAGCAGCAGGGCGCCGGCGATGAGCAGGACGGCCTTGACCATCTGCACCCAGGTGGTGCCCTTCATGCCGCCGATGGTGACGTAGACGATCATCAGCACGCCGACGAGGGCGACGATGGCGATCTTGCCGGCGTCGCTGGTGATGCCCAGCAGGAGCGAGACCAGGACGCCCGCGCCCGCCATCTGGGCGAGCAGGTAGAAGATCGAGACCACGATGGTGGAGGCGCCGGCGGCGGTGCGGACGGGACGCTGGCGCATGCGGTACGCGAGGACGTCGCCCATGGTGTAGCGGCCGGAGTTGCGCAGCGGCTCCGCCACCAGCAGGAGGGCGACCAGCCAGGCCACCAGGAAGCCGATGGAGTACAGGAAGCCGTCGTAGCCGAAGAGGGCGATGGCGCCGGCGATGCCGAGGAAGGACGCGGCGGACATGTAGTCGCCGGAGACGGCGAGGCCGTTCTGGAAGCCGGTGAACTGGCGGCCGCCGGCGTAGAAGTCGGCGGCGTCCTTGGTCTGGCGGCCGGCCCAGACGGTGATGACGAGGGTCGCGGCGACGAACACCGAGAACAGGACGATGATCAGCGTGCGGTGCTCACTGGCCTCGCCCGCGGCGAGCAGGGTGTGCTGTGCGGGGCTCATTCGCCGCTCTCCATCCGGGACTTGATCGCGTCGGCCTTGGGGTCGAACTTGGCGGCGGCGGTCCGCGCGTACCACCAGGCGATGAGGAACGTGGTGAGGAACTGGGCGAGGCCGAGGGTCATCGCCACGTTGAAGTTGCCGAAGAGCTTGGTGCCCATGAAGTCGCCCGCGTAGTTGGAGAGCAGGACGTACAGCAGGTACCAGGCGATGAAGGCGACGGTCAGCGGGAAGGCGAAGCCGCGGTAGGCGCCGCGCAGTTCACCGAACTCCGCGCTCTCCTGCACCGCGACGAACTCCTCGGTGGTGGGGAGCCGGGTGGGGGTCTTCGAGGGGGGCGGTGTCTCGGTGGCCACGGAGTCTCCTCGCATTGCGGACGGGCGGGTCGGGCGGGGCTCGATCGTGCACGGGCTCCCTGACCAAGGGCACGGCGGCGCGCTAGGGGCGGTTCAACTCGATCGGGTACTTCTCGCCCGGGCGCCGTCGCGTCCGTGCGGGCAACGACGGCGGGCCCTTTCGGAAGTCGTCGCCCGAGGTCGTTGCTGGCCGGCGAGTCAGTTGGATAGCTTCGGTCTGCACCACCCGTCATGTACCTGACCGAGCAGGATCTGTGCTCGGTCAGGCCCCTTTCCGGATGATGTGGAGACCCCATGGCTCATCTGCCTTCCAGACGCCGCCTCGCACTCACGGCGCCCGTCGTGCTGTCGCTGACCGCCTCCCTCGGCTTCCTGCCGACGGCGGCCTCCGCGGCTCCGGTCACGACGTCCGCCACCCGGGCGACCGACGCCCCGGCCCTGGCGTACGTCGTCAACACGAGGGCGGACCACCGCACGATCGGGTCGGTGAAGAAGGCGATCGCCTCGGTCGGCGGCACCGTCGTGGCGTCCTACGAGAAGATCGGCGTGCTCGTCGTCCACTCGGCGAACCCCGACTTCGGTCCGCGGATACGCGCGGTGCGGGGCGTGCAGTCGGCCGGCGCCACCCGGACGACTCCGCTGAGCCCCGCGGGGACCACCGACGAAGGCGCGGTGCAGGTCCTGTCGAAGGCGGAGGCCGCGAAGGTCGCGAAGGCGTCCGGCGCGGCGGGTCAGAGCGAGCCGCTCGAGGCGGACCAGTGGGACCTGCGCGCGATAGGCGCCGACAAGGCCGCCACGGTCAACCCGGGCAGCAGGAGGGTCACGGTCGCCGTGATCGACACCGGCGTCGACGACACCCACCCGGACCTCACCGCGAACTTCTCCGCGTCCCAGTCGGCGAACTGCGTCGGCGGCGTCGCGGACACCGCCCCCGGCGCGTGGCGCCCGTACAACCCGACCGAGGACTACCACGGCACCCATGTCGCGGGTGAGATCGCGGCCGCCCGCAACGGCGTCGGCGTCGCCGGCGTGGCTCCGGGCGTCAAGGTCGCGAGCATCAAGGTGAGCGACCCCAAGGACGGCCTCTTCTACCCGGAGAACGTCGTCTGCGCGTTCGTGTTCGCCGCCGACCACGGCGTCGAGGTCACGAACAACAGCTACTACGTCGACCCGTGGCTGTACAACTGCATGGACGACCCGGACCAGCGGGCCATCGTCGACGCGGTCAACAGGGCCCAGCTGTACGCCCAGAAGAAGGGCACGCTCAACGTGGCCTCGGCGGGCAACTCCAACCACGACCTCGACTCCGACGCCATCGTGGACGCGTCCAGCCCCGACGACGGCACGCCGGTGTCGCGCACGATCGACCCGCACGAGTGCTTCGACGTGCCGACCCAGCTGCCGGGCGTCGTCACCGTGAGCGCGACGGGCGTCAAGGGCGCCAAGTCGTACTACTCGACCTACGGGCTCGGTGCGATCGACGTGGCGGCTCCGGGCGGGGACAAGTACCAGATCCCGGACACGCCGTCGGCCAACGGGCGCATCCTGTCGACGCTGCCGAACAACACGTACGGCTACCTGCAGGGCACCTCGATGGCGTCGCCGCACGTGGCCGGCGTGGCCGCGCTGCTGAAGTCGACGCATCCGTACGCGAGCCCCGCCCAGCTGCAGGCGCTGCTCAAGCTCCAGGCGGACAGCACGGCCTGCCCGACCGAGCCGTACGACGGTGACGGCAACGGCGTCGTGGACGCGACGTGCGTGGGCGGCAAGCGCCTCAACGGCTTCTTCGGCCACGGCGTCGTGAACGCGCTGCGCGCCGTGAAGTAAGGCGCCCCGCAGCCGCCCACCGCGGCGCACGGGTCCCAGGGCCGGGCGGTCATCCGCCCGGCCCTCTCGCATGCCCGGAGACCCGGCGGACGGCGCATCGACCCATAGGTTGATTGAATCAATGATGCATCATGCAGTCATGACTGACGTCGGGTTCGCATGGTCGGAACTGGGCGGCGATCCCGCTCTCCTCGAGCACGTGACGACGGTCGCCCGGGAGGACGCCCTGCCGTCGCGACTGCCGGTGCGGCGCCTGGCGCGCGCCTGTGTCGGCGCGTGTGCGCTGGCCGCGGCCGAGCTGGGGGCGCGACGGGCCGGCCTGCCCGGAACGCCCGAGGTGCGGGTGGACGACGGCGCGGTGGCGGCAGCATTCGTCAGCGAACGGCAGACGCTGATCGACGACCGGGCGCCGGTGCTCTTCGCCCCGCTGTCCCGGTTCTGGCGGACCGCCGACGGCTGGGTGCGCACCCACGCCAACTACCCGCACCACCGCGAGCGCCTGCTGCGCGCCCTCGGCCTGCCCGCGGACGGCTACAGCGCCGACGGCGGACCCGCCGCCGTCGAGGCCGTTCTCGCCGGACGCCGGGCGCAGGACGTCGAGGACGCCGTGCACGCGGGCGGCGGTCTGGCCTTCGCGCTGCGCACGCCGGGGCAGTGGGCGGCACACGAGCAGGCGGCCGCGATCGCCGAGCGGCCGCTGGTCGAGCGGCGCAGGCTGGACGGGGCACGCGCGCGTGCGCTCGCGCCGGTGGACGGCGGTCCCCTGCTGCCGGCCGCCGGAGTGCGCGTACTGGACCTCACCCGCGTCCTCGCCGGGCCGGTCGCCACCCGCACGCTCGCCCTGCTGGGCGCGGACGTGCTGCGACTGGACGCGCCCGGTCTGCCCGAGCTCCCGGACCAGCACGCCGACACGGGCTTCGGCAAACGCTCGGCCCTGCTGGACCTCGCCGCGGACCGACGGGCCTTCGAGGAGCTGCTCGCGACGGCGGACGTCGTCGTCACCGGGTACCGGCCGGGCGCGCTCGACCGGTTCGGGCTCTCCCCCGAGGCGCTGGCCGAACGCCGGCCCGGAGTGGTCGTCGCGCAGGTGTCGGCGTGGGGCGCGTACGGGCCCTGGGGCGACCGCCGTGGCTTCGACAGCCTGGTGCAGGCGGCCACCGGCATCGCGGCCGTCGAGGGGTCGGCCGAGCAGCCAGGAGCGCTGCCGGCACAGGCCCTGGACCACGGGACCGGCTATCTGCTGGCGGCCGGGGTGCTGCGGGCGCTGACCGAGCAGTCGGCCGACGGCGGCGCACGTCTCGTCCGGCTGGCGCTGGCCCGGACGGCGGCGTGGCTGACCGCGGGCGGCCCGGCCGGCGTGGAGGCCGGACCGGGACAGGACGTGCGGCGAACCGGGACCGGCCCGCTCGACCCGACGCCGTGGCTCGCCCGCACCGACAGTCCGCTCGGGCGACTGCGGTACGCCCTGCCGCCGGTGCGCTTCGCCGGCGGGCCCACCGACTGGGCGCGCCCGCCGGGCCGCTGGGGAGCCGATCCGGCCCGCTGGCTCTGACCTTCCGGCCCGCCCGTCGGGCAGGCGGCTCTGAGCTGCGGGGCCTCTGGCCCGGGGCCGGTGAGTCACCCGGGGCCGGCGAACGCCCGTCGGCCGTCGGTCTGTTCCCGCGTCGGGCGCGGCTCGCCGAGGGAGCCGCGGACCAGCAGGACCTGGGCCGCGAGATAGGTGAGCATGATCCACAGGTCGGGGCGCGGCGGCTGCGGCCAGTGCGCGACGCCGGTGGCGATGAGCGTGTCGGAGAGCAGGAAGAGCGCGCCGCCGGCGCCCGCGACCGGGCCGAGCCGGGCGGCGGCGGTGCAGGCCATGGCCGTGAGCAGGGTGCTGTAGACGGCGACGGGCAGGCGCAGCTGTGCGGGCAGACCCGGCATCAGCAGCACGACCGTCGTGATCAGGGCGACGGCGTAGCAGGGAGCGAGCAGCAGGGACCCGGCGCGGGAGCGGCCGACGCGGAGGAACAGCACGAGGTAGCAGACGTGCCCCGCGGCGAAGGACGCCATGCCGGCGAGGAAGGCGGCGTCGGCGTCGAACAGCAGCAGGGCGTCGCCGCCCCAGCCGCACAGCAGGGCGGCCACGAGGAGCCGGGGCGCGTCGCGCCGGGCCGCCCAGGCGGCGAGGAGGGGCATCAGGAGCGGCTTGGCGACGGCGTGTCCGGGCTCGAAGCCGACGGCGAGGCTGAGCAGGTCCACGGCGGCTGCGAGCGCGAACAGGCCGCGCAGGACGGACTTCGCGGACAGGATCGACTCGGTGGACCTGGCGGACGGGCCCGACGGAACGCGGGAGCGGATCACGCGGCCGTGGTCTCCTCGACCGGCGCCGCCGGACGGGGCGGGGGCGCCGGCTGCCAGCCCGGCCCGCCGAAGACCCGTCCCGCCCGTTCGCGCCAGTCCGCGGCGGCCCTGACGTCCTTGGCGATCGCGACGTACTCGTGGGTCGCCACCTTGATCGGGTTGAACGTGTTGATGTTCTTGGTCAACCCGTACACGGGCCGGTCGGTCTCGGGCACGAAGGAGCCGAACAGCCGGTCCCACACGATGAGGATGCCGCCGAAGTTGCGGTCCAGGTAGCCGCCCTGGGAAGCGTGGTGGACGCGGTGGTGGGACGGCGTGTTGAACACGAACTCAAACCACCGGGGCATGCGGTCGATCCGCTCGGTGTGGATCCAGAACTGGTAGACGAGGTTGGCCGAGGAGCAGAAGGCCAGCGCGGCCGGGTGGACGCCGGCCGCGACGAGCGGCACGTAGAAGGGCCAGACGGTCAGCGTCGTCCAGGGCTGGCGCAGGGCGGTGGTGAGGTTGAACCTCTCGCTGGAGTGGTGGACCACGTGGCAGGCCCACAGGACCCTGATGACGTGGTGGCCGCGGTGGGACCAGTAGTAGAAGAAGTCCTGCGCCAGCAGCATCAGCGGGAGCGTCCACCACAGGACGGGCACGCGCAGCGGCGTCAGCTCGTAGATCGCGGTGTAGATCGCCACGATCGGGATCTTCCAGACGAAGTCGAAGACGAGGCTCCCGAGCCCCATGCCGACGCTGGTCACGGCATCCTTCGTCTCGTACCCGGCGGCGTCCTCGTCGGGATGGACGCGGACGCTGATGATCTCGATCACGGTGAGCAGCACGAAGGCGGGTATCGACCACAGCACGACATCGGGCAGGTTCGGCATGCAGGCACCGTAGAACCGCTGGTGGGCGACGGCTAGACGGTGTTACCGACAAGTATTTCCAGGGGTATGCGCTTGCTTGTTGGCGATCCCCGCCAACCCCCGCCGCCCCCGGCCGACTCGCGGCGGCGGATCTCCGCCGGCTCCACACGTCCTTCACACCCCCGTGGCCCCCAGCAGCGAGCCGACCACGTACGTCACCCCCATCGCCAGGGCCCCGCCGCACACATTGCGCACCACCGCCCGCCCGGGGGCCGCGGCGCCCAGCCGGGCGGCGGACCAGCCCGTGGCGGTCAGGGCCACCAGGACGGACACGACGGTCACCGGGACACGCCAGTCGGCCGGGGGCAGCACGACGGCCAGGAGCGGCAGCAGGGCGCCCGCGGTGAAGGCGAGGAAGCTGGCCCAGGCCGCATGCCAGGGATCGGTGAGGTCGTCGGGGTCGATGCCGAGCTCCACGCGCGCGTGCGCCCGCAGGGCGTCCCGTTCGGTGAGCTGGACGGCCGCCTCCCGGGCGACGTCCCGGGACAGGCCCCGTTCCTCCAGCAGGCCCGTCAGCTCCTCCAGTTCGGCCTCGGGCTGCTCGCGCAGCTCCCGCCGTTCCATCGCGAGCGCGGCCTTCTCGGAGTCCCGCTGGGTCGACACGGAGACGTACTCGCCCGCCGCCATGGACATCGACCCGGCGAGCAGCCCGGCGAGCCCGGCCGTCAGCAGCGCCGAGCGATGGTCGGTCGCGCCGGCCACGCCGACGACGAGACCCGCGGTGGAGACGATGCCGTCGTTGGCGCCGAGGACCGCGGCGCGCAGCCAGTTGAGCCGGGATCCGAGCGAGCCCTCGTGGGCCTCGG
Source organism: Streptomyces sp. NPDC001027 (assembly GCF_040299045.1). Taxonomy (NCBI): domain Bacteria; kingdom Bacillati; phylum Actinomycetota; class Actinomycetes; order Kitasatosporales; family Streptomycetaceae; genus Streptomyces; species Streptomyces sp. NPDC001027. The sequence continues at coordinate 2,596 of NZ_JBEPBI010000261.1, read as the reverse complement.
CGTGGGTGGGTTCCGTCACAGGACGGAGGATGACACCTCGCAGGCCCCGGGTCGCGCTGCGACGCCCGACCGCACGGAGGACGGGGTCCGAGGGCGGGCGGCGCGGCGGGGGAAGCAGTGGCGGAACTTCGTAGCGCGCGGCCTGAGTTGCGCCGCCGTCGACGGGAGGCCGGGGACACGCGTGCGTGCGCACCGCGAACTCCCGTGCGGTCCGGAGGACTTCCCGGGCCCTGCGCCGCGGGGCGGGGGCGGCGGGGTGTCGGTGGGGGCCCGTATCCTCAGTGACCATGCTCGAAGACCACACGACGACAGCGTCCTCCCCCACGGAGTGGCCGACCGCGTATCCCCGGGGATACGCGGTCGTTGACGTGGAGACCACCGGACTGGCGCGGGACGACCGGATCGTCTCCGCGGCCGTCTACCGGCTGGACGCGCGCGGCGAGGTCGAGGACCACTGGTACACCCTGGTCAACCCGCAGCGCGACCCGGGCCCGGTGTGGATACACGGTCTGACGAGCGACGTCCTGGCGGGCGCCCCGCTCTTCCACGAGGTGGCGGAGGAGTTCGCCGCCCGGCTCGACGGCCGGGTGCTCGTCGCGCACAACGCGGTCTTCGACTGGCAGATGATCGCGCGGGAGTACGCGCGTGCGGAGCGTGAGGCCCCGGTGCGGCAGCGGCTGTGCACCATCGCGCTGTCCAAGGAGCTGGGGCTGCCGCTGCCCAACCACAAACTGGAGTCGCTGGCGGCCCACTTCGGCGTCGTGCAGCAGCGGGCGCACCACGCGCTGGACGACGCACGTGTGCTGGCGGAGGCGTTCCGGCCGAGCCTGCGGGCCGCGGCGGAGGGCGGAGTGCGGCTGCCGCTGCTCGAGTGCCGTCCGCTGACGGAGTGGGCCGACCGTCCGGCGCCCCTGATCGGGCGGCAGGCGAGCGGCCCCGGCGGCGGCTACGGCGGCTACCGGCCCAGCAGTTGGCGGCCCTCCCGCAAGAGGCCGGCCTGTCCGTATCCGAACCCGGGTCGGTACGAGGACGGCAAAAGGCTCAAGCAGGGCATGCGGGTCGCCTTCTCGGGAGACACCTCGGTCGAACGCGAGCTGCTGGAGGACCGTGCCGCCGAGGCGGGGCTTCATGTCGCCACGAGCCTGTCCCGGCTGACCAGCCTGCTGGTCACCAACGACCCCGACTCGGGCACGTCGAAGGCGGTGAAGGCGCGGCAGTTCGGGACGCCCGTGGTGGACGAGGCCGCGTTCGGGCAGCTCCTGCGGGACGTGGAGCCCGCCGACGGGTGACCCGCGCGGACGTCTGCGCGACTCCGGCGGCGCCGACCGGTGCGTACGGGTGATTGCCGTGCGACTCGCCCGCCGCCCGCTCGCCCGCACGGGGGCGACGGCTCACCCTGTGGCCCATGGCGAGATGCGAAGTTTGCGGCAATGACTACGGAATGACCTTTGAGGTGCACGCGCAGGGCGCGGTCCACGTCTTCGACTGCTTCTCCTGTGCGATCCATCGCATGGCCCCCATCTGCGAGCACTGCAGGGTGCAGATCATCGGCCAGGGCGTCGAGGTGGAGGGTCACTGGTACTGCGGCGGGCACTGCGCCCGCGCGGAGGGCCGGGTGGGGATCGTCGACAAGGTCTGAGCCCGCTTGCGGCGGCTCCTCGTCCTCGGAGCCGGCCGCCGAAGACGTCCCGCGGCACCCGGCCGCATGCACCCCACGACCGAGTTGTACGGTCGTGGGGTGTACCGCTTCCTGTTGTCCCGGCAGTGGGTGATCCTCACGCTGGTCTCCCTCCTCCTCATCCCCACGATGATCAGGCTGGGCTTCTGGCAGATGCACCGCTACGAGGAGCGCACCGCGCGCAACCAGCTCGTCTCCGACGCGCTGGCCGCCGACGCGGTGCCCGTCGAGAAGCTGACCGCCGTCGGGCACGTCGTCACCCGCGGCGAGCGGTACCGCAGCGTGAGCGCCGCCGGCGTCTTCGACACCGCGCACGAGGTCGTCGTCCGGCGCCGGGTCAACGCCGACGACACGGTCGGCTTCCACGTCCTCACCCCGCTCGTCCTGACGGACGGCAAGGTGCTGCTCGTCAACCGGGGCTGGATCCCCGCGGACGGCCCGAGCCAGACCGTCTTCCCCGAGATCCCCGCGCCGCCCGGCGGCAAGGTCACCGTCACCGGGCGGCTGATGCCCGACGAGACGACGGCGGCGAGCGGCATCAAGGACCTCAAGGGGCTGCCGGACCGCCAGATCATGCTGATCAACAGCGAGCAGGAGTCCCGGCGGCTCGGTGCGCAGGTGCTCGGCGGCTACATCGCGCTGACCGCGCCCGATCCCAAGGGCGACAGCCCCGAGCTGCTGGGCCCGCCCGGCAGTGAGGACGCGGCACTGAACTTCGCCTACACCATCCAGTGGTGGCTGTTCGCCGCGGGCGTCCCCGTCGGCTGGCTGGTCCTGGCCCGCCGCGAGGCCCGCGAGCGGGCGGCGGCGGCCGCCGGGGAGACCGAGCCGGCCGAGCCGGCGACGGTGTAGCGGGCGTGCCGGCCCGGGGGCGGCCCCCCCCCCCGCCGCCCGGGGGGGGGGGGGGGGCCGCCCCCC
>NZ_JBEPBI010000260.1:0-10679 GCF_040299045.1 Streptomyces sp. NPDC001027 | reverse complement strand
GACGGGACGTGTCGTGACGCCGCCCACGGGTGGCGCCGCCCCGGTCCGCCTGCCCTCTTCGGCTCTTCGCCGTGTCCGTCGGCTGCGGATCGGCGCCTTCGACAGTCCCGCCCACGGTGTCCTTTCTCGTCCGAGGAGCGTCCTGTGACCTTCACTCCCACTCTTGACGCGGTACGGCAGCGCGGGGCCCTGCGCGCCGTGGTGAGCCGCGGTATCCGCGGACTGTCGCTGCGCGGTGCGGACGGCCGCTGGCGCGGACTGGACACCGATGTCGCCCGGGCCGTGGCCGCAGCCGCCGTGGGTGACGGTGAGGCGGTCGAGTGGGCGCCCTCCGATCCCGCGGACCGGTTGTCGCGGCTCGCGGGCGGCGAGGCCGAACTGACCGTCGCCAACGTCAGCTGGACGCTGGGCCGCGAGGCGTCTCTGCCGGTGCTGTTCACCGGTGTCACCTGCTACGACGGCGAGGGCTTCCTCGTCCCCGCCGACAGTGACGTGACCAGGCCCGAGCAGCTGACGGGACGGCGGGTGGCCGTGCAGGCGGGCACGACCAGCGCGGCCAACCTGGCGGCCTGGTTCGGCGGACGGGGTATGGCCGTCGAGCCGGTCGCCCATGCGACGCCGGCCGAGACGCTCGCGGCGTACGCGGCCGGTGAGTGCGCCGCCTACGTCCTGGACCGGGTGGCCCTGGCCGGGGAGCGGGCCTCGCTCGACGACCCGGCGGCGCACCGCATCCTCGACGAGGCCATCTCCCGCGAGCCGATGGCGGCCGCCGTGCGCGACGGCGATCCGGCGTGGTTCCGGCTGTGCCGATGGGTGCTGCACCTGCTCGTCTCCGCCGAGCAGCACGTCGTCGAGGTGGGTGAGCGGGACAAGGCGCTGGCGCAGGCCGCCGAGACGGCGGGCGCCCACGGGCCCGCGGTCGGCCTCGACCACGAGTGGGCGTTCCGGGTACTGGCCGCCGTCGGCACCTACGCGGACGTGTACGACCGCAACCTCGGGCCGGCCACGGGTCTGGCCGTGCCGCGAGGGCTCAACGAACTGTTCACGCGAGGCGGTCTGCACTACGCCGTCCCGCTCCACTGACCCGCATCCCCTCCCCCTTGGAAAGGCATCCCACCATGAGTACTGACACCCGGCCGGCGAACACGGAGACGAAGGGAGCGATCGAGCTGACTCTCGCGATGGTGCTCTCGGGCACCCTCGGCGTCTTCGTCATCGAGTCCGGCGCGTCTCCTTTCAACGTGGTCTTCTTCCGCTGCCTGTTCGGCACGGCCACGCTCGGCCTCTACTGCCTGGCGCGCGGCTTCTTCAGGAACCACGGCTTCACCCCGAAGAAGCTGGGCCTGGCCGCGCTCGGCGGTGTCTTCATCGTCTTCAACTGGGCGTTCCTCTTCGAGTCCTACGAGGACACCTCCATCTCCGTGGCGACCGTCGTCTATCACACGCAGCCGTTCTACGTGATGCTGCTGGGCGCCGTGCTGTTCCGGGACAAGCTCACGGCGGCGAAGTTCGGCTGGCTCGGGGTCGCGTTCGTCGGTCTGATCCTGGTGGCGGGGGTGTCCGCGTCCGATCTGACCGGCAGCGGGGACAGCGCCTATCTGGAGGGCCTCGGATACGCGCTGCTGGCCGCCGTGTTCTACGGGATCTCGACGGTCGTCACCAAGCGGGTCACCGGGGTGCGGCCGCATCTGGTCGCGCTGGTGCAGCTGGTGCTGGGCGTCTTCCTGCTGCTGCCGTTCACCCAGCTGGGCGAGATGAAGGGGCTCGGCGGCGACTGGGGCTGGCTGGTGGGCCTCGGAGTGATCCACACCTGCGTGATGTACGTCCTGATGTACTCCGCGTACCAGAAGCTGCCGACCCCGAAGATCGCCGTTCTGGCGTTCGTGTACCCGGCGGTCGCCATGCTCATGGACTGGGCGGTGTACGGACACAGCGTGACTCTGCTGCAGGCCCTGGGCATCCCGCTCATCGTGGCGGCGAGCCTGGGCGTCAACCTCGGCTGGTCCTTCACCGGGCGCCGGTCGCCCGCCGCACCCGTCGCGCCCGTCGAGGAGCCCGCACCGGCCGCCGGCGCGGCCGCCGCGTCCAAGACCGAGATCACGACCGGAGGCACCCGATGACCCTCGTGACAGACCCCACGGCCCCGCGGATCGCGATCGTCGGCGCCACCGGCGCCGTGGGCAACACCCTGATCGAGCTGATCGAGCGACGGGGTCTGCGCTATCGCGACATCCGGTTGGCGGCGTCGGCGCGCTCGGCCGGCACGGAGCTGAGCGTGGACGGCGTGAGCCACCCGGTGCACGCGGTGGAGGAGTTCGACTTCACCGGCGTCGACCTGGCCTTCTTCTCCGCCGGCACCGAGGCCAGCGAGCAGTGGGTGCCCAAGGCCACTGCGGCCGGCGCCGTGGTCATCGACAACACGATCGCCTTCCGCATGGACCCGGACACCCCGCTGGTGGTCCCCCAGGTCAACGCGCACGAGCTGGACGCCCGTCCGAAGTCGGGTGTGATCGCCAATCCGAACTGCTCGACGATTCCGCTGGTGCGCCTGCTGGACGGCGTCGAACGGCGGTACGGCGTACGCCAGGCCGTGGTCAGCACGTACCAGGCGGCTTCGGGGCTCGGGCACCCCGGTGTCGAGGAACTGAGGGAGGCCAGCCGGGCGACGCTGGACCGCCCTGAGGAGGTGTATCCCGGCAAGGAGTTCTCGCCGTCGCTCGCCTTCAACGTCATTCCCAAGATCGACCGTTTCCTGGACTCCGGTTTCACCCTGGAGGAGCAGAAGATGCTCCAGGAGTCCCGCAAGATCCTCGGCCTGCCCCATCTGGACGTGACCACCACCTGTGTGCGGGTGCCGGTCGTCAACGGCCACTCGGAGGCCGTGTGGATCGAGACGCAGGGGGTCGTGGACCGGGCCGAACTGGTGGAGCTGCTCGCCGCGCTGCCCGAGGTGACGGTGCACGACCGCCGGTCGACGCACGAGTTCCCCACCCCCGCCACGATCGACGACCCCTATCGGGTGCACGTCGGCCGGGTCCGGGTGAACCCGAACAACCCGCGCGCCTTCTGGCTGTGGCTGGTCGCCGACAACCTCACCATCGGCGCGGCGCTCAACGCGATCCAGATCGCCGAGGAGCTCATAGCCCGGGGGACCCTGTGACGCGACCGCCGCTGGACCCGTCCCCACGTCCGCCGGCGGTGGTGAAATTCGGGGGTTCCAGCTTCCGGACGCTGGCGGCGTACGGGCAACTCGCCGAGGCGCTGTCCCGTCGGGTCGAGGAGGAGAACACCCGTCTGGTGGTCGTGGTGAGCGGCCAGCCGGGAGAGACCGAGCAGTTCCGGGATCGTCTGAGCAAGGTGAACCCGCATCCCGAGGACGAGACCGTCGCGGGCCTGCTGACGCTCGCGGACACGGTGGGCGCGCAGCTGCTGGCGACGGCCCTGCACCGGGAGGGCCGTACCTCGACGGTGCTGGCGGGGCACCAGTTGGGGCTCACCACCGACTCCTCGTTCATGTGGGCCCGTCTGGAGCACACCGATCCGGAGCCGTTGCGCTCGGCCGTGCGTGAGCACGACGTGGTGGTGGTGCCGGGCGGCCAGGCCGCCGACAAGGAGGGCCGGCCGACCTGGCTGGGCAAGAACAGTTCGGATCTGTCCGCGGTGGCCGTCGCGGCGGCGGTCGGTTCGCCGCGCTGCGAGATCCACTCGGACGTCGACGGCATCTACAGCTGCGACCCGCATCTGGTCACCGGGTCGCGGCTGCTGGGCGAGGTCTCGTACAACACGGCGGCGCTGATGTCGTTGTACGGCGCGAAGGTGCTCCATCGGCGGGCGGTGCGGTTGGCGCAGCGCAACCGCATCGAGATCGTCTGCCGCTACAACAGGCCGCCGTTCCCGGCCGGTTCGGTCATCGGCAGCGCCGGCTCCTCGGTGGCGGCCGTGGTGCTCAACCAGCGTTCGGCGGCTCTGCGTTACGCGACGGAGGAGCTGGCCGACCGCGCGTACACGGCCTTCCACGGCGCCAACATCGACGTCGTACGACTGACGTCGGGGCCGCTGGTCGCTGTCACCGGGGGGTTCGTGGACCTTCCGGAGTTCCAGCGGCGCAACGGTCTGGCGCCCGGCGAGTACGCGGGGGTGCCGGTGACCGCGGTGCGCGGCAGCCAGGTGGTGACCCAGCTGGCGGCCGACGAGGAGGACGCGCTGCATCTGTCGCAGCGTCTGCACGACCACGTCAACCGTCCCGGCGCGGGCGCGGATCCGAACGCGCCGCTGCTCGAGCTGCAGGGAGTGTGAACCCCATGACCGTCACCACCGACCACAGTGCGCCCGCACCGGCCGGCGTCGCCGCGCCGACCTTCGGTGAGATCGCCCTCCCCGACGCGGTGCGCGACGCGCTCGGCGAACAGCTGCGCGGCCTGCCGGATCCGAACGTCGACATCGACCGCTCGTCCACGCGGCTGCTGCAGGTCTTCGCCACGCTGCCGACCGAACTGCTGCAGCAGGTACTGGACTTCGGCCGACACATCGACACCCCCGGCGTCAGCCTCGTCAGCAACCTTCCGGTGGACCCGGTGATGCCGGACACGCCGTCCGACGGCGGACCCAGCGCCCAGAAGCGGTCGTTCGTCGCCGAGGGGGTGCTGCTCGGGCTGAGCGGTCTGCTCGGCGAGCCGATGGGGGTGCTCACGGAGAAGGCGGGGCAGCTGATCCACGACGTCATCCCCGTCGCGGGGGGCTCACGAACCCAGACGAACCAGGGTTCGGAGGTCTTCCTCAACTTCCACAGCGACATCATGCACGACGTGATCGGCCGTTACGACGTCGCCAACCCCGACTTCCTGGTGCTGTCCTGCCTGCGCGCCGACCACGAGGGCATCGCCGGCACCTACTACGCCGACGCCCGCGACGTGTCGGCCGCGCTCCCGCCCGGGGTCCTGGAGACACTGCGCAGTCCGCTGTTCCGGCTCAACGCCCCGGGCAGCTACGTCCGGGACGTCGCCGGCGGTCTGGAGGTGCTGTCGGAGCCGGTGCCGCTGATCAGCGGCCACACCGACTATCCCGAGATCGCCGTCTCCGCCAACGGGGTGCACCCGCTGACCAGCGGCGCCCGGGCCGCGATGGACACCCTTCAGGCGGTGTGCGGCGAGGTCGCTCACCAGGTGCGGCTGCGCCCCGGGCAGGCCTTGTTGATCAACAACCGCAAGGGGGTGCACGCGCGGTCCACGTTCACCGCCCGCTACGACGGCAGGGACCGCTGGCTGCAGCGGACGTATGTGCGCCGCAGCCTGTGGAACGTGCGCTACCGGGTCACCGAGGACAACCGCCGGGTCCACTACTGACCGGCCGTCCCGGCCGGGACCGCCCCGCGCCACCGCGCAGATCCGGTGGCGCGCCGGGCCCCGTGGAGCCCCGTGTCACGTCGAGCGACCCTCGGCGCGGCACGGGGCTCTCGTCTGCCCGGCTCCGCCGTCGGGCTGCCGGGACCTGTCCGCCCGTCCCCCGCCCCGTCCGCCGCCCGCCGGGCGGCCCGGGCAGGAGTCCGCGTGCGGACGTCGGATGGCCCGGACCGGTCAGGCCTCTCATGGCCAGTCGCAGACCCGTGCCCGTGGGGTCCACGCGTTCGATGATCGACGTGTGGGCAGCGGTCCGCAGCGACGTGAGGGAGACCATGGGCAGGACACTGGCGCAGAAGACGTGGGACGCCCATGTCGTGCGGCGTTCCGGTGGCGGCGACGATCTGATGTACATCGATCTGCAGCTGCTGCACGAGGTGAACACGCCCCAGGCGTTCGACCGGCTGCGCGCGGCGGGACGCACCGTGCGCCGCCCGGACCTGACGGTGGGCACCGAGGACCACAACACGCCGACGCTGGCGCTGGACCGGGTCATCGAGGACCGTGAGGGCCGCCGGCAGGCGGAGCTGATGCGTGCCAACTGCGCCGAGTTCGGGATTGCACTGCACCGCTTCGGGGGCCGGGACCAGGGCATCGTGCACGTCATCGCGCCCGAACTCGGTCTGGTGCGGCCGGGGATGACGATCGTGTGCTGCGACTCGCACACCACCACGCTCGGCGCTTTCGGCGCGCTGGCGTTCGGCATCGGGTCGAGTCAGGTGGAACACGTGCTGGCCACCCAGACGCTGCCGATGCGGCCGCTCAAGCAGATGTCGGTGACGGTGGACGGTCTCCTGCCGGCGGGAGTGAGTGCCAAGGACCTGGTGCTCGCGCTGATCGCCGACGTGGGCACGGCGGGCGGGCAGGGGCACGTCGTCGAGTACCGCGGCGAGGGGGTGCGGGCGCTCTCGATGGAAGCACGGATGACGTTGTGCAACATGTCGGTGGAGGCCGGATCGCGGGCCGGGACGGTCGCGCCGGACGAGACGACCTTCGCCTACCTCGCCCGCTGCCCGGGGATGCCGCACGGCGCCGACTGGGAGCGCGAGGTCGCGTACTGGCGCTCGCTCGCCGGTGACGCCGACGCCGTCTTCGACAGGTACGTCACCGTGGACGCGCGCACCCTGAGTCCGTTCGTGTCGTGGGGCACCAATCCCGCGCAGAGCGTCCCGCTGGACGGACGGGTGCCCTCGCCGGCCGACTTCGCGCCGGGCGCCCAGCGCGACGCGGCGCGACGGGCGCTGACCTACATGGGTCTCGAGCCGGGCACGGCGCTGCGGGACGTCGCCGTGGACACCGTGTTCCTCGGGTCGTGCACCAACGGCCGTATAGAGGACCTGCGGGCCGCCGCTGAAGTCCTGCGGGGCCGGAAGGTGGCCGACGGCCTGCACATGATGATCGTGCCCGGGTCCGCGCGGGTGCGGCGGCAGGCCGTCGAGGAGGGCCTGGACCGGGTGTTCGCGGAGGCGGGCGCCGACTTCCGGGCGGGCGCGGGCTGTTCGATGTGCGCGGCGCTCAACGAGGACCGGCTGCTGCCGGGGCAGCGCGCCGCCTCCACCAACAACCGCAACTTCGAGGGCCGGCAGGGCCGTGGCTCGCGCACGCACATCGTGTCGCCGGCGGTGGCCGCGGCCACCGCGGTCACCGGACGCCTGTCCTCCCCCGCCGACCTGTGAGACGAAGGGCCCGTCATGGAGAAGTTCACCGTGCACACCGGTACGGCCGTCCCGTTGCGCCGCACCGACGTCGACACCGACCAGATCATCCCCGTCCGGTTCTGCGCGAGCACCCGCCGCACCGGGCACGCGGACGCGCTGTTCGCCGACTGGCGGGCCGAGCCCGGCTTCGTCCTGGACCGGGCCGAGCGGGCGGGCGCCAGCGTTCTGGTGGCCGGTCAGGACTTCGGGACGGGCTCGTCGCGCGAGTACGCGGTGTGGGCCTTGCAGGACTTCGGGTTCCGGGCCGTCGTCGCCCCTCGCTTCGGTGACATCTTCCGCGGCAACGCGCTGATGAACGGACTGCTGACGGTCGTCGTGCCGGCTCGGACGGTGGAGCGCTTGTGGGAGCTGACGGAGAGCGATCCGCGGGTGGCGGTCACCGTGGACCTGGAGCGCCGGGAGGTGCGGTGCGCCGGTCTCGTCCAGGCCTTCGACGTCGACCCGGAGGCACGGCGCAGGCTGCTGGGCGGCCTGGACGCCATCGCCGACACCCTGCGGCACGAGGCGGACATCGCCCGCTACGAGGCCGGACGCCGGCCGGCGCTGCCGGTGACGCGCCCCGCGGCGACGGCGGCGTCGTGAAGCTCAACCAGTGCGCCGCGTTCGTCGCGATCGCCGACATCGGAACCTTCACCAACGCCGCGCGTGCGCTGGGCGTCAGTCAGTCGGCCGTCAGTCACGCGATCGCCGGCCTGGAGAGCGAGCTGGGGGTGACGCTGATGGTACGGGACCGGTCCGGCGTGGAACTCACCGATGCCGGACGGCGTGCCCTGGAGCCCGCGCGGGCCGTGGTGGCGCAGGCGGACCGGGTACGGCGGGCGGCGCGCGGCACGGACGCCGAACCCGAGGGCACCCTGCGGATCGGCACCAGCCAGAGCTTCGCGGCACGACTGTTGCCGGCGCTGATGTCGGAGCTGCGCATACGGTACCCCCGGCTGCGGATCGAGCTGCGCGAGGGCGGCGACGCGCAGATCGCCCAGTGGCTGCGCGCGCGGGGCGTCGATCTGGGCATCGTGTCGCTGCCCAAGCGGGGCCTGGCCACGGCACCGCTGCTGCAGGACGAGATGTTCGCGGTGCTGCCGGAGCGTCATCCGCTGGCTCCCCGGCCCGAGTTGCGCATCGCCGAGCTGGCCGGGGACCCGTTTCTGATGCCGGTCGGAGGGGTCGAGGCGATGGTGCGCGCGGCGTTCCGCACGGCCGGGCTCGAGCCCGAGGTGACCCATCACGTGCGGGACGTCAACGCGCTGCTCGCGATGGTCGCCGCCGGGCTCGGCACGACGGTCGTTCCCTGGCTGGCCCTGCCGCCTGCACTGCCGCAGGTGCGGCTGGTGCCGCTGTCGCCGGCGGTGGTGCGGCATCTGGGCATCGGCACGCGTCCGGGCGTCGACGAGTCCGCGGTGGTGGGGGCCTTCGTGCACGCGGCGCGGTCCCTGGCGCTGCGCAGTGACTGGAGGAGGCTTCCCGTTGCCGGGTAGCCGGGGTGCGCGCGGGCCGTGGGGGCCGGGGTCGCCGGGCGGGGGGTCAGGTCACGAGGCGGGTCGGCGCGTGCCGGACGCCGAGCACCGTGCAGCCGGTCTCGGTGCTGACCCGGTGGACGCTCCCGGGCCGCTCGATGACGAGGTCGCCGGCGCGGTAGCAGTCGCCGTTGTCGTTGAGGAGCTCCCCTTCCAGGACGAGGATCATCTCGTGTCCGAGGTGTTCGTGCAGGTCGCCATGGGCGCCGGGGGCCATGCGGGTGATCATCGCGGCGCCCGGTTCGGCGCCGTCGGTCAGATAGAGGCGGTGCACGTCGACGCCGACGCGACCGGGTTCCTCCCAGTGCTCCCAGGGCAGGGCGTCCAGCCCTACGGGGTCGAAGACGTCGCGCAGGACGGTCACTTCGCGGTTCTGGGGCGAGGCGGCGGGGACGGCGGAACGGGTGACGACGGACATCGGTTTGCTCTCTCTTCCGTGGTGGGGGCGGGAGGTGGGGCGGGGGCGTTCGTGCCGTGCGCGTCAGGCGGCCGGGGCCGGGAGCGGCGGCGTGGACGCCGGCGCCGTGACGCCGACGCCCGAAGGGATGTCGTCCGCGGCGATGACGTCCGAAGCGATGACGTCCGTGGTGATGACGTCCGAAGCGATGACGTGCGCGGCGAGGACGTCCGCGGCGACGGCGTCCGCGTTCTGGACGAAGTCCGTCCAGAAGCCGGGCCTGCTGCTGCCGCCCTGCATGAACCAGCGGGTGTGCTCGGTGGGGATGCCGAGGACGTACAGACCGCGGTCGGGCCGGCCGCTCCGGTCCACGGGGTGGAAGGGCGCGCCCGTGACGGCGACGCCGCCGGTGTCGAAGCGGTCGCCGTCCGCGCCGTGGTTGACGTACGACGTCCAGATGCCCTGTTCGCGCAGGCTGCGGGTGAGGGGGTGGGGGTCGAGGCGCACGTCGGGGGTGGGGACGCGGGCGTCGATGACGGTGTCCACGAGGATCTCGGAGCCGCTCACGTAGGGCGAGCGGACGCCGAAGCGTCCCGAGGGGTGCGGGCGGATGCGGGTGTGGGGGCCCACGACGCGCAGCACCCCGCGGCGCAGCAGGGCGTCGACCTGTCGCAGCCGCGTGCGTGGGGGCCCGGCGGCGAGGAAGGAGCTGCGGGGGACGTACCAGCCGAGGAACTCCTCGCGGTGCGAGGCGGGGGTCAGGCCCGCGAAGTCGACGACGGAGCGGATCACGGCGCGGGAGTCGCGGATGACGTCCAGGGCGGCCTTGAGCGGGTCGTCGACGTTGCCGGCGTCGGCGTGCGCCAGATCGTCGGCCAGCGCGTCGGTCAGCGCCCGGGTGAACTCCTCGGGGTCGGCGAAGTGCCGGCCGGCGAAGGGGCGGGCCTGGACGTCCAGGTCGATGCGGGGCACGTCGCGGAGGCCGTGTCCGGCGGCGACGGCGAGGACGTCGGGGACGCCGCTCTCGGCGGCGGCGATGACCTCCGCCTGGAACGCGGCCGCCTTCCCCGGCTCCCCGCGGGCGGTCAACGTCGTCGCGTAGTAGACGAGTTCGACCTCGGCGAGCAGCCAGGGCAGGGCGTCGTCGGCGAAGGAGAGCGCGCCGTGGCGGCCGCGGGCCAGCACCCGCTCGGTGGTGAACAGCACGTGGCGGTGGCGGTGGTCGTGGTGCTTCTGGTTGCGGCCGCGGGCGGGCAGCGGCATCCCGCTGCGGGAGCCGGCCACGATGACGGGTTCGCTGCCGCCGGGCCGGTAGACGAGCCGGTCCCCGTCCTCGTCGTAGTGTCCGCCGCGGCCCTCGGTGAGGGCGGCCATCACGTCGTAGAAGGACAGGCCGAGTCCGAGGACGCCGACCGCCGAGCCGGCGGGTATCTCGTCCAGGGGCATGTCCGCGGCGCTGTCGCCCGCGATGTGGCGCAGGCCGGGACGGTCGGCGGCGTGGGCGGCGAGGAGCCGCTGCTCGCCGGTGAGTTCGGGGCGGGTGTGTCCGGTGGTCAGCACGACGCGGTCGGCGGTGAGGCGGTCCCCGCCCCGGAGGGTGAGCCGGTAGGCGTCGCCGGCGCGCTCCAGCGCTTCCACGCAGCCGTGGACGGGG
>NZ_JBEPBI010000259.1:0-10755 GCF_040299045.1 Streptomyces sp. NPDC001027 | reverse complement strand
GGTGTGCTCGTCGGTTCTGCCCCGGCCCCGGCCCCGGCGTGGGTCAGGGGCCGGTGTGGCGTTGCAGGAGGGGGCGCACGCTGAGGGGCTGCAGTTCCATCAGCACGATGGCGGTGTTGGAGCGGACGACGCCGGGGACCTCGAGCAGGCGGTCGGTGATGCGGTGGAGGTCCGTGGTGTCGCGGGCGACGACCCGGGCGAGGAGGTCCGCGTCGCCGGTGGTGACGAGGAGTTCGACGACCTCGGGGATGCGCAGGATGCCCTCACGGGTGGGCCGTCCCACCCGCTGGCTGATCGACAGGGTGATCAGCGCGAGCAGCGGGTAGCCCAGCGCGGCCGGGTCGACGCGGCGGCTGGGTTCCTTGAGGTGGCCGCTCTCCTCGAGCCGCTTCAGCCGGCTCTGCACCGTGTTGCGGGCGAGGCCGAGCCGGTCGGCCAGGGCGACCGTGGTGGCCTGCGGGTCCGCGTCGAGCGCGAGCAGGAGGCGGGCGTCGACGGCGTCCACGTTTCGCATGATGCCCAGTATGCCATGACACAAAGGGACGGCATTGAGCATTATGCGCAATGCCTTTGCCGCCTATTGCGCATATTGATGGCCGTTTCTAGGTTTCCGCCATGCAGAAAGCACCATGCGATGGCATGTCAGCGAAAAGCGTCCCCCCGGCCCGGGACCGGGTGTGGGGCGACGAGGACGAGGTGGTCTCGGCCGCCGTGCGGTATGCCTGGGACCGTCTGAGGCAGGACCCGGATCCGGTGACGGGCGCCCGCCCCGCAGCCGACCTGGCCGAGGCCGCCGGCGGCGCCGTCACCGGCCCCGGCATCGGCGCCGCCGCCGCGCTCGGGCTGTTCGACCGCGTCCTGGCGCCCGCCACCCGCGCCCAGAACGGGCCGACGAACCTGGCCTACATCCCCGCCGCCCCCACCCGGGCCGCGCTCGCCTTCGAAGCCGTCACCGGCGCGGCGAACATCTTCGCGGGGACCTGGGAGGCCGGGGCCGGAGCCATCCACGCCGAGAACGAGGCGCTCGCGTGGCTCACCCGGCTGCTCGGCTGGCCCGCCACCGCGGCGGGGTGCTTCGTCAGCGGCGGCACCATGGGCAACCTCTCCGCGCTCGTCGCCGCCCGCGCCGCCTGCGAACGGCCCCGCCCGGCCGGCGGCTGGAAGATCGTGTGCGCCGACAGCGCGCACTCCTCGATCCGGTCCGCGGCGCGCACCATGGACGTGGAGGTGGTCACCGCGCCCGTGGACCGGTACGGGCGCCTCACCGGTGCCGCCGTGAGCGCCGCCCTCGACGCCGCCGACGGGGTGTTCGCCGTCGTGGCGACCGCCGGGACCACGAACGCAGGCCTGGTCGACGAGCTCGACTCCGTCGCCGACGCGTGTGAACGCCATGCCGTGTGGCTGCACGTCGACGGCGCCTACGGCGGCGCCGGCCTGGCCGCTGCCAGCGTGCGCCACCGCTACACCGGCATCGAACGCGCCGACAGCTTCATCGTCGATCCCCACAAGTGGCTGTTCGCACCGTACGACTGCTGCGCGCTGCTCTATCGCGACCCCGCGCCGGCACGGGCCGCGCACAGCCAGTCCGCGCACTACCTCGACGCCATCGACCGTGGCGTCCACAACCCGTCGGACCTGGCGCTCCATCTCAGCCGCCGCGCACGCGGCCTGCCGTTCTGGTTCAGCCTGGCCGTCCACGGCACCGACCGCTACGCGGCGGCCGTCGAGCGGACCCTGGCCGTCAGCCGGCAGGTCGCCGACGCCGTCCGGGCGAGCGACCACCTGCGCCTGGTGGCCGAACCCGAGCTGTCCGTCGTCCTCTTCGAACGACCGGGCTGGGGCGCGCGGGACTACGCGGCGTGGTCCGCGCACGCCGCCCGGACGGGCGTCACGCTGTGCGTGCCGACCCGGTGGAACGACAGGACCGTCCTGCGCATGGCCTTCGTCAACCCCGACACCCGTGCGGACGACGTGATCGACGTGCTCCAGACGCTCCGCGGCGACCACCTCGGGCAGGAAGCCCACGGACGGGGCGGGAACGCGGTCAGGACACCGTCAGCGCCCGGGTGATCCGGCGGGCGGCGCGACGGGCCTCGGTCGCCGGGTCGGCTCCGGTGAGCACCTTCGTCATATAGCCCTTGATCGGGTTGTCCGCCTCGACGGCGGCCCACTCGGGCGTGCTGGGGGTCGCGCGGCCCTGCGCGGCCCCGGCCGCCATCGCCGCGACGCCCTCCTCGCCGGCGACGGCTCCGGCCAGCTTGGCCTTGTTGGGCACGTAGTTCATGGTGCGGGCCAGCTCGGTGTCCCAGGCGGCGCCGGTCAGCGCGGCGACCACGGCGACGGCGCCCTCGCGGACGTCCGTGTTGCGGGGGACGACGAGATCGGATCCGCCGGTGAAGACGGCGCCGGGCCGGTCCCCGCTCTTGCCGGGCACCGGGAAGAAGCCCAACTCGCCCTCCAGGGCCGGGTTCTGCTCCAGCACGGCGCGGGCCAGTCCCGGCACGGCCACGATCTGCGCCACCCTTCCGGTGGCGAACACCCCTGCCTGGGGCGGATGTTCCTCGTCGGCGGCGACCGGTCCCCTGCCGAGCGCCTGCAGACGCCGGTAGAAGTCCATGCCGCGCAGGGCGGCCTTAGTGTCGAGGGCGCCCTGCCAGCGCCCGCCGTCCTCGGTGGCGAGGTCGCCGCCCTCGTCCCAGATGAACCCGGAGAGGGTGTACCAGTCCTGACCGGCGAGGTAGACGCCCTGCCGGCCGTCCGCGTTCAGCTTCTCGGTGGCTGCGAGCCACTCGGCGCGGGTGCGCGGCAGGGCGGTGACGCCGGCCTGCTCGAAGAGGTCCTTGCGGTAGATCACCACCCGGTTGGCCGCGTACCAGGGGATGCCGTACTGGTGGAAGCGCTGCTGTCCCGGTTCGGCGAGACCGGGCAGCCAGTCGTCCCTGCCCCACTTCGCCGCCGATTCCAGGGTGAGGTCGAGCAGCCCGCGCCCGACGACGTACCGGGGGACCTGGGTGTTGCCCACCTCGATGACGTCCGGCCCGTTCTCGCCGTCGGACTCCAGGGCGGCCTCCACCTTGTCGCCGACGCCGGTCCACTCCTGGATGCGGACGTCGAGGTCGAGGTCGGGGTGGTCGTGTTCGAAGTCCGCGATGAACCGGTCCAGGAACTCCTGCGAGGCGCTGTCCTTCATCAGCCACACCGTGACCGTGCTCCGGTCGGGTCCGCCCGTCCCGGGCAGCACCCCGCAGGCGGTCAGGAGGGCGGCGGACACGCAGAGGGGGGCGAAGAGGCGACGTCGCACGGGGGTCCTGTTCTGTCTGGCGGACAGGGCGGGGGCCCGACATGGGGGACGAGCGCGGCGCTCGAACGGGTGTCCCGGATTTTGGTATGGACCAATGCGGGGGTCAAGGGGATCCGCCCGGAACGCGCCCGTCCGCGCCGACGCCTCGCGCTCCGCCGCAGCTTGGGGCACGGTGGAGTGACGCGTGACACACGTGACGACGCCGTCACGATCGAGAGGAGCGCCCCGATGTCGAACCACACCTACCGGGTCACGGAGATCGTCGGCACGTCGCCGGACGGCGTCGACCAGGCCGTCCGCAACGGACTCGCCCGCGCCTCGCAGACGTTGCACAACCTGGACTGGTTCGAGGTGACCCAGGTGCGCGGCCAGATCGAGGACGGCGACATCGCGCACTGGCAGGTGGGCCTGAAGGTCGGCTTCCGCCTGGACGAGACGGACTGAGCGACCGGGACCCGCCCAGTTGCGACCCTAGGGCCCGGGCCGCTCAGGCATGAGCCTCCGGCCCCGGGCGGATCAGGTGCGACCCTCGCCCTCCTGCGCCTGGTGCAGTTCGCCCGAAGGGGCGGTCCAGCGCGCCCGCACGACGGTGAACCCGGCCCGTTCCGCGTCGACGCAGACCAGTTCGTCGTCGTCCACCAGGACGCGCACGGTCCGGTCGCGGGCGAGCCCGCGCAGGATCTCCAGCTTGGTGAGCCGGGCCGGCCGGCGGTCGCCGTTGCGGCGCATGTGCACGCGCCCCTTCGGCAGCCCCTGCGCGGCGAGCCACTCCAGCGTGTCGCGCCGGCAGCGCTCGGGCCGGCCGGTGAGGTAGACGACCTCGCACTCCTCGGCATGGGAGAGCGCCAGCGCGACGCCTTCCGGGATCGGCGGGTCGTCCGGAGCGGCCGCGAAGAACGCGTCCCAGTCGCGCGGCCTGCGCTCCAGGAACCGCTGCCGGTGGGCCGTGTCGGCGAGGGTGTTGTCCAGGTCGAACACGGCGAGGGGCCGACTGCTGCTCTCGTTCACGCCGTCCACCCTAGCCAGGCGCCGCCACGGGACGGCCTTCGGGCGCTCCCAGCCGCCCCACGACCTCCCCGCGACGCCCCCACGACCGTCCCCGCGGCCGCCCCCACCGCCGTCCGAGACCGCCTCTCCACCGCACCGCGAACACCAATTGCACATGGGAACCATTTTCATATAGCGTCCTCGAAGCTCACCGCGAGCCGACCGAGGAGGTTCCCATGGCCGTTCCGAAACGGAAGACGTCCCGCAGCAACACCCGCCACCGCCGGGCCCGGTGGAAGGCGACCGCACCGGCCCTGACGCCGTTCACCGTCGACGGTGTGCGTCACCTCGTCCCCCAGCGCCTGCTGAAGGCGTACGAGCGCGGCCTGCTGCACCCCGCGGACTGACGCCCTGGCCGAAGCCGAAGCCGAAGCGCCGGGGCCGAGGAATCCCGTGGGCCGCCAGGCGTTGAACCCTGTATGAGCTCCGTGATCGCCTCGGCCCGCTTCTCCGTCCTCGACCGCTCGCGCATCCGCGAGGGCCACACCGGCGCACAGGCGCTGCGGGACACCGTGGCGCTGGCGCAGGAGGCCGAGCGGCTCGGCTACCACCGGTTCTGGGTGTCGGAGCACCACGGCGTGCCGGGTGTCGCCGGGTCCGCGCCCACCGTCCTGGCGGCCGCCGTGGCCGGCGCGACCGACGCCATCCGCGTCGGCACCGGCGGGGTGATGCTGCCCAACCACCGCCCGCTGGTCGTGGCCGAGCAGTTCGGCGTCCTGGAGTCCCTGTTCCCGGGCCGCATCGACATGGGGCTCGGTCGTTCCGTGGGCTTCACCGACGGGGTGCGCAGGGCGCTGGGCCGGGACAAGGAGGACGCCGACGACTTCGCCGGGCAACTACGGGAACTGCTCGACTGGTTCACCGGCGGCTCGCCCACGGGGGTCCGTGCCCGGCCGTCGGAGGGCCTGACCGTGCCGCCGTTCGTGCTGGCACTGGGCGAGGGCGCGGAGATCGCCGCCCGCGCGGGCCTGCCGCTGGTGGTGGGCGATCTCCGCGACCGCGCGAGGATGCGGCGCGTCGTCGACCGCTACCGCGCGGGCTTTCGGCCCTCGCCATGGGCGGCGGAGCCGTACGTCGTCGTCTCGGGGACGGTCGCGGTGGCCGGGACCACGCAGGCCGCGCGCCGGCTGCTGGCGCCGGAGGCCTGGTCCATGGCGTACGCGCGGACCCACGGCACGTTCCCTCCGCTGCCGCCCGCCGAGGAGGCCGAGAGGCGACCGATGACGGCCAAGGCGCGCGAATACTACGAGGCCGGGCTCACCGGCGGCGTCGTCGGCGACGAGGAGCAGGTCGCCCGGCAGCTCGAGACCGTGCTCGAGGAGACGGGCGCGCAGGAGGTGCTGGTGACGACCAGCACCCACGACCGGGCCGCGCTGCTGGAGTCCTTCCGGCGGCTGGCCGCGATCGTCGACCGGGAGCGCGGCGACGCACCGCGCCGGACGGCGGCCGCGCTCCCGCACGCATAGGGCCGCTCACCGGCGGGCGCGCTGCTCCCGCCAGGCCCGGTAGTGGTCCGTCACGGTCTCCTCGATCGGGCGGTAGACGAGTCCCAGTTCGTCGACGCTTCTGCGGTTGTCGACGCGGAAGCGGATGCCGAGGTGGCTGCGGATGTAGGCCTGGGAGAGGCCGAAGGCGGGGCCGAGGACGCGGACCGGCCAGTGCGGAAGGGCCGTCCGCGGCAGGCGCAGGTTCCTCGGATGCTGCTCGAGGAGGATCTTCGCCATCCGGTGGAAGGAGGTCATCTCCTCGGCGGCGAGGATGTACCGGCCGTGGGCGCCCGGGTGTTCGGCGGCCGCGATGTGGGCCGCGGCCACGTCCCGCACGTCGACCGTGGTGAAGCTGAAGTCCGGGGCGCCGTAGAAGAAGTAGCCCTTGAACAGTTCGTCCAGCAGGAACAGGCTGCCCGAGTCGGAGGACGGGGTGAGCGAAGGCCCCAGGATCAGGCCGGGGTTGAGGGAGACCATGCGCCAGCGGCGCTGTGCGGCCTCGGCCTCCCAGGCCGCCTGCTCGGCGACCGTCTTGGCGTAGTGGTAGGGGTTGTTCTCCACCGTGCTGGTGGTGTTGACGTACTTCTCCGACAGCGTCCCGCCCTCCATCTCCCGTACGTCGGCGTAGTCGCCGAAGATCGCGCCCACCGTGGAGGTGAGGACGAGCCGGCGGACCGTCGGCGTGCGCTCGATCGACGCCACGACGTTGCGGGTGCCGCGCAGAGCGGGCTCCACGACGTCCCGCATCCCGTCCTTGATCTTCTCCGGCATCAGAAACGGTGAGGCGACGTGGAACACCACCGTGCAGCTCCGCATCGCCTCGTCGAAGGAGCCCTCGGTCAGCAGGTCGGCCTCGAAGAGGTCGAGGCGGCCGGGGAAGGCGTCCTGGAGGGCGTGCAGCGGGGCGCACTTGGCCGTGTTCGCCGTGGAGCGCACGGTGGTGTGCACGCGGTGGCCGCGGGCGAGGAGCTGCTGGACGAGATGCGCGGCCACGAAGCCGCTGCCGCCCGTCACCAGCACCGACGTGCCGGCCGGATCCGTGCTCACGCGCGCTCCCCTCGGAGGTCGGGACGCGTCATGATCCCATCAACTCGGCGCGGACGTACCCGCGTTGCCGGCAATCGCCGCGACGGCCGGCTGCCGCCGCGCGGCCGTCCGCCGCCGGCCGCCTCCCCGGAGCACGCCGCCGACCGCCCGCCGTGGGCCACGAGGGCCACGTGGGCCGAGCCGGAGGGCGGCGGCAGCGGGCGTTTCGGACGCGAGCCGCTCACGCGGCGCGTCCAGCACCCCGGCGCCGGCCGCCGCGGCCAGCGCCCTGCGGTCCGGGTGACTCTCCGCCGCCAGGGCGGGCAGCACCTCGACCTCGGCCACCAGACCCCGGGTGGACGCCACCCGCCACAGCGAGGCGAGCAGGGAGTCGTCGCCGACGAAGGCGGCCGCCGTGCTGACCGACCCGCCGCCGTCGCGGTAGCCGATGCGCACCGGCTGGACGCGGGCGCCGGCGTCCAGCGCGGCCTGGAACACCGCCCTGCGGAAGCGCCCCTGCGCCCGGCCGCACCAGGTGCTCCCCTCCGGGAACACGGCGACCGCCCGGCCGGAGCGCAGTACCTGCGTGATCCGTTCCACCGTGGCGGGCAGGGCGCGCAGCCGGTCGCGGTCGATGAACAGCACGCCGCCGCGCGCGGCCAGCGCGCCCGCCACCGGCCACCGCCGGATCTCGGCCTTGGCGAGCATCCGCGCCGGGCGGACGCCCGCCAGCAGCGGGACGTCCAGCCAGGAGATGTGGTTGGCGACGAGGAGCACTCCCCCGGCGGCCGGCGCGCTCGCGCCGGTCACCCGGACGCGCACCCCGGCCGCCCGGACGACGGCGCGGCTCCACCGACGCACCGCGCCCGCCGGGATCAGCCCGCCGAGGGGCGACAGCGCCACCCCCGCCAGCACCAGCAGGGCGAGCGCCGTGAGCCGCAGCACGGCCCTCGGGACGCCCGTACGGGACGCCGTCCCTCGCACGCACGCCCGCGGAGTGCAGGGCGCCGCCGGCAGCCAGACGCTCACGCGGCGGGCACGAGCGAGAGGAAGTGCCGCAGGTAGCGCGGGTCGACCCGGCTCATCGGCAGCAGCACGTACAGGTCGGCGACGTTGAAGTCGGGGTCGTGGGCGGGCTCCCCGCACACCCAGGCGCCCAGCCGGACGTAACCGCGCAGCAGGGCGGGCAGCTCGGTGCGTCCGGCTGCGGCGGCCGACGCGGCCGGGGAGGGCGTCCACGGCCGCAGCGGGCGCACCCGGAACTCCTCGGGCGCCAGGTGCCTCACACGCACCCGCTCCCAGACGCCGGCCGCCAGCGCGCCGCCGTCGGCCAGCGGGACGGAGCAGCAGCCGGCCAGCCACGCGTGGCCGCGGTCCACCATGTACCGGGCGATGCCGGCCCAGATGAGGCCGATGACCGCGCCGTCGCGGTGGTCGGGGTGCACGCAGGAGCGGCCGACCTCGACCAGGCCGGGCCGGATCGCGTCGAGCGCGCCGAGGTCGAACTCGCCGTCCGAGTAGAGGCGTCCGGCGGCCGCGGCGCGCTCCGGCGGCAGCAGCCGATAGGTCCCGACGACCTGGCCGGTGTGCGTGTCGCGCACCAGCAGGTGGTCGCAGCGGGCGTCGAACGGGTCGACGTCGAGGCCCGGTTCGGCGGACGCCAGCGTGGCGCCCAGCTCGCCGGCGAACACGTCGTGCCGCAGCCGCTGCGCGGCCCGTACGTCGTCCTCGTCGCGGGCCAGGGTGACGGTGTAGCGGACGGGTGCCGTGGACTGCTGGGGGCGGTCGAGCGTGGAAACGCCGGTCATGGCTCTCTCCTGTCGCGGGCCGGGTGGGCGCAGCGGCTGCAGCCCCCTGGCGTGGGTGCTGCCGCCCCTGTTCTTCCGCTCCCGGCCGACCTCGGCGTGACCGGCGCGAGGAGAGCTGATGTGCGCTTGCTGAACGGCTCGGGCCGACGCCGGGGGACGGGTGCGGAGGGCGCCCGTCGCTCCGGCGGTCGGGTCGCCGGCCCGTTCACCGGCCCGTCACCGGTCGGTTCACCTGTCGGGTCGCAGGCCCGGTTCGCCTGTCGGGTCGCAGGCCCGGTTCACCTGTCGGGTCGCAGGCCCGGTTCACCTGTCGGGTCGCAGGCCCGGTTCACCTGTCGGGTCGCCGGTCCGGTTCGGACGCGAGACGGGGCCGGGGAGCACCACTCCCGGCCCCGCCCGTCCGCACCCTCGGCGAACGCTTCACATGCCCGGCGCTACCGCTTGGCAGCCTTCCGGGTCGCCCGCAGCCACTCCCTGTTCATGCCGGTGATGGACATCAGCGGAATGCCCTTGGGGCAGGCCGTCGCGCACTCCCCGGCGAGGGTGCAGCCGCCGAACCCCTCCTCGTCCATCTGCGCCACCATGTCCAGCACCCGCGTCTCCCGCTCGGGAGCGCCCTGCGGCAGCACGTTGAGGTGGTTGACCTTGGCGGAGGTGAACAGCATCGCCGCCCCGTTGGGGCAGGCGGCCACGCACGCCCCGCAGCCGATGCACTCCGCGTGCTCGAAGGCGAAGTCGGCGTCCGGCTTGGGCACCGGCGTGGCGTGTGCCTCGGGCGCGGCGCCGGTGGGCGCGGTGACGTATCCGCCGGCCTGGATGATCCGGTCGAGGGCGCTGCGGTCGACGACCAGGTCCTTGACGACCGGGAAGGCGGCGGCCCGCCACGGCTCGACGTCGATGGTGTCGCCGTCCCGGAAGGAGCGCATGTGCAGCTGGCAGCTGGTGGTGCGCTCCGGCCCGTGCGCGTCGCCGTTGATGACGAGCGAGCACGCGCCGCAGATGCCCTCGCGGCAGTCGTGGTCGAAGGCGACCGGGTCGTCGCCGCGCAGGATGAGCTCCTCGTTGAGCGTGTCGAGCATCTCCAGGAAGGACATGTCGGGCGAGATGCCGTCCACCTCGTACGTGGACATGGCGCCGTCGGAATTCGTGTCGCGCTGCCGCCAGACGCGCAGGGTGAGCCTCATGCGTAGCTCCGCTGGGTGGGGTGGACGTACTCGAAGACCAGGTCTTCCCGGTGCAGGGTGGGCGCGTGGCCGGCGCCCGTGAACTCCCAGGCGGCCGCGTAGGCGAACTCGTCGTCGCGGCGGGCGGCTTCGCCGTCGGGCGTCTGGGACTCCTCGCGGAAGTGGCCGCCGCAGGACTCGGCGCGGTGCAGGGCGTCGAGGCACATCAGCTCGGCGAGCTCCAGGTAGTCGACGATCCGGTTGGCCTTCTCCAGGGACTGGTTGAACTCGGCTCCGGCGCCGGGGACCTTGATGCGGCGCCAGAACTCCTCGCGGATCTGCGGGATCCGTGCGAGTGCCTTGCGCAGACCGGCGTCCGTGCGGGCCATGCCGCAGAACTCCCACATCAGTTCGCCGAGTTCGCGGTGGAAGGAGTCCGGGGTGCGGTCGCCGTCCACCGACAGCAGCAGGTTCAGGCGGTCCTGCGTCTCGGCCAGCGCCTCCTGGACGGCGGGGTGCTCGTCGCTCACCTCGCTGCGGTGCGCGTGGCGGGCGAGGTAGTCGTTGACGGTCGCGGGGAGGACGAAGTAGCCGTCGGCGAGGCCCTGCATGAGGGCGCTCGCGCCGAGGCGGTTCGCTCCGTGGTCGGAGAAGTTGGCCTCGCCGATCGCGAACAGGCCGGGGACGGTGGTCTGCAGGTCGTAGTCGACCCACAGTCCGCCCATCGTGTAGTGCACGGCCGGGTAGATCCGCATCGGGACCTCGTAGGGATCCTCGTCGGTGATCCGCCGGTACATGTCGAAGAGGTTGCCGTACCGGGCCTCGACGGTCTTGCGGCCCATGCGCGCGATCGCGTCGGCGAAGTCCAGGTACACGCCCTGACCGCCCGGGCCGACGCCCCGGCCCTCGTCGCAGACGTTCTT
>NZ_JBEPBI010000258.1:0-10792 GCF_040299045.1 Streptomyces sp. NPDC001027 | reverse complement strand
CGCACCGGTGATGTCGCGCGCTGGACCGCGGACGGTCAGCTGGAGTACCTGGGCCGGTCGGACGAGCAGGTCAAGATCCGCGGCTTCCGGATCGAACCGGGCGAGGTGCAGTCCGTGATCGCCGGGCACCCCCTGGTGGCGCAGGCCGCGGTGATCGCTCGCGAGGACACCCCGGGTGAGTTGCGTCTGGTGGCCTACGTCGTCCCGGACGCCGACACGGCGGCTGAACTGCCCGAAGCAGTAAGGGAGTTCACGGCGCGGCAGCTGCCGGACTACATGGTGCCCTCGGCCGTCGTCGTCCTGGACGAGCTGCCGTTGAGTGTCAACGGCAAGCTCGACCGCAAGGCCCTGCCCGCCCCCGCATACACCACCGGCACCGGCACCGGCCGAGGCCCGGCGAACGCCCGTGAGGAGATCGTCTGCGCCGCCTTCGCCGACATCCTCGGTCTGCAGAGCGTCGGCGTCGACGACAACTTCTTCCGGCTCGGCGGCCACTCCCTGCTGGGTATCCGCCTCGTCGAGCAGCTCCGCCTGCGGGGCGTCGCGGTGTCCGTGCGGACGCTGTTCCAGGCCCCGACCCCGGCCGGTCTGGCCGCCTCCACAGGTGTCGTCCAGGTGGAGGTGCCGGCGAACCTCATCCCGGCCGACGCGCAGGAGATCACCCCGGAGATGCTCTCGCTCGTCGACCTGACCACCGACGAGACCGAGCGGATCGTGGCCACCGTCGAGGGGGGCGCCGCCAACGTCGCCGACGTCTACCCGCTGGCCCCGCTCCAGGAGGGCCTGCTCTTCCACCACCTCCTCGCCGAGGGCGGCGAGGACGCCTATGTGCTGCGGGCGGCACTGGAGTTCGACACCCGGGAGCGTCTGGACGCGTTCGTCGAGGCGCTGCAACTGGTCGTGGACCGGCACGACATCTTCCGTACGTCCTTCGTCTGGGAGGGCCTGCGCGAGCCCGTGCAGGTGGTGTGGCGCCGCGCCGTCCTGCCGGTGGTCGAGGTGACCCTCGGCCCGGACACCACCGACCCGGCGGCCGAGCTGCAGGCGATCGTCGGTTCCTCGATGAACCTGGGCCACGCACCACTCCTGCGGGTGGACTACGCGGCGCTGCCGGGCGGGGGCTGGATGGCGCTGACCCGGATGCACCACACGGTGCGCGACCACACCGCGCTGGAGGTCGTGCTCAGCGAGGTCCGGACGATCGTGGCCGGGCGGGCCGCGGACCTGCCCGCGCCGATGCCGTTCCGCAACTTCGTCGCACAGTCCCGTCGTGGAGTGTCGCTCGCGGAACACGAGCGGTACTTCGCCGGTCTGCTCGCCGACGTGGACGAGCCGACCGCGGCGTACGGGGTGCTGAACGTGCGCGGCGACGGCGCGGACACCGTGCACGAAGTGACCGCCTTCAGCGAGGAGCTGAACACCCGCCTGCGGGAGATCGCGCGCCGCCTGGGCACCAGCCCCGCGACGCTGCTGCACGTGGCGTGGGCCCGGGTGCTGGCCGCGGTCAGTGGCCGCGAGGACGTGGTCTTCGGCACCGTGCTGTACGGCCGGATGAACTCCGGGGCCGGCGCCGACCGGGTGCCCGGACCGTTCATGAACACGCTGCCCGTCCGCGCCCTGACGGACCGCCACGGTGTGCTCGCCGCCGTCACCGCGATGCGCGACCAGCTGGCCGAGCTGCTGGAGCACGAGCACGCGCCGCTGGTGGCGGCACAGCGGGCCAGCCGCATCGTCGGCGACGCACCGCTGTTCACCTCGTTCATCAACTACCGGCGCAACGAGGCGCAGAGCCCCGAGGAGCGCGCGGGCGAGGTGATGGAGGGCACCCGCCTGCTGCTGTCGCGAGAGCGCACCAACTACCCGCTGGTCATCCTGGTCGACGACAACGGCGACGGGATCGAGGTCGCGGTCGACGCCGTGGGCTCGATTGACTCGGCCGAGGTGGGCACGCTGGTGTGCACCACGACCGAGAACCTGGTCGGCGCACTGGAGAAGGCGCTGGACGGTGGCCCGGAGCTGCCGCTGAACGAGGTCCGGGTGCTGGGCGAGGCCGAGCGCGCACGCCTGCTCACGGAGTGGAACGACACGGCGGACGAAGTGCCGGCCGGCACCGTCGGGAACCGCTTCGAGGCCCAGGCGGCACGCACCCCCGACGCGGTGGCGATCGTCGCCGACGGCGAGCGGGTGACGTACGCCGAACTGGACGCCCGGGCGAACCGGCTCGCGCACTACCTGGTCGGCCAGGGCGTCGGCGCCGAGTCCGCGGTGGGCCTGGCGCTGCCGCGCGGCGTCGAGATGATCACCGCGATGCTGGCGGTCTGGAAGGCCGGCGCCGGCTATCTGCCCATCGACCCCGAGCAGCCGGCCGACCGGGTGGCGTTCATGCTCAGCGACTGCCAGGTGGCCCTGGTGCTCACCACCGAGGAGTTCCTGGACGAGCTGCCGGCCGGCCGGATCCGCGCGGTGACGCTGGACGGCACGCTGACGGCGATGCAGCTGGCCGCGGCCCCCTCGACCGCGCCGGAGACGGCGGTGGACCCGGGCTGCCTGGCCTACGTGATCTACACCTCCGGCTCGACCGGCCGCCCGAAGGGCGTGGCGGTCACCCACGGGGCGCTGGCCAACTACGTCGCCACGGTTCCGCCCCGGATCGGGTACACCGGGCCGGGCGCCCGGCACGCCCTGCTCCAGGCGCAGGTCACCGACCTGGGCAACACGGTGTTGTTCGCGAGCCTGGTGACCGGCGGGGAGCTGCACATCCTGGAGGAGGGCGCGGTCACCGACCCGGCCGTGGTCTCCGGCTACCTGGCCGAGCACCGCATCGACCACCTGAAGGTCGTACCCTCGCACCTCGCGGCGCTGAGCGCGGTGGCCGGCCTGGAGCAGGTTCTTCCGGCGCGGTCGCTGGTCCTCGGCGGCGAGGCAGCCGCCCCGGACTGGGTGCGGCGGCTGGTGGCCGCGGCCGACGGGTGCGCGGTCCACAACCACTACGGCCCCACCGAGACCACCATCGGCGTCGCCACCACCCGGCTGACCGCCGAACTGGTCGCCGACGGAGTGGTCCCGATCGGCAGGCCGGTCGGCAACACCCGGTTCTACCTGCTGGACGCCCGCCTGCAGCCGGTGCCGGTGGGCGTGGCGGGCGAGCTGTACGTCGCGGGCGCCCAGCTGGCGCGCGGCTACGTCAGGCGTCCGGGCCTCACGGCGGAGCGGTTCGTAGCCAACCCGTTCGAGCCGGGCCTGCGGATGTACCGCACCGGTGACCGCGCACAGTGGACCACGGACGGCCAGGTGGTCTTCCTCGGCCGGGCCGACGAGCAGGTGAAGATCCGCGGCTACCGGATCGAGCCCGGCGAGGTGCAGGCGGCGCTGGCCGCGCACCGGCAGGTCGCCCAGGCGGCGGTCGTCGCGCGTCAGGACACCCCGGGCGAAACCCGCCTGGTCGCCTACGTGGTGCTCGGCGATGGCGTGGACGGCGAGAGTCTGCCCGCGCAGCTGCGGCAGTTCGCCGCCGAGAAGCTGCCGGAGCACCTGGTGCCGTCCGCCGTGGTGGTGCTGGACGCGCTGCCGCTGGCCGCCAACGGCAAGCTGGACCGCAAGGCGCTCCCGGCCCCGGACATCGCGGGCCGGGCCGGCGCCGGCAGGGGGCCGGCCGACGCCCGCGAGGAGCTTGTCTGCGCGGCCTTCGCCGAGGTGCTGGGCCTGGAACGGGTCGGCGTGGACGACGACTTCTTCGAACTGGGCGGGCACTCCCTGGTGGCCGTCCGGCTGGTGGAGATCCTCCGCGCGCAGGGCGTCTCGATCTCCGTCCGCACCCTGTTCGACACCCCCTCCCCGGCGGGGGTGGCGGCCTCCGTGGGCGCCGAGCGGATCACCGCGCCCGCCAACCTGATCCCCGCGGGCGCGCGGGAGATCACCCCGGACATGCTCTCCATGGTGGACCTGACGGAGCAGGAGGTCGCCGCCGTGGTCGCGGCCGTCCCCGGCGGCGCGGCGAACGTCGCGGACGTCTACCCGCTGGCCCCGCTCCAGGAAGGCCTGCTCTTCCACCACGTGCTCGCGGATGGCGGCGACGACGCCTACGTGATGCCCGCGGTGCTGGAGTTCGACTCCCGGGCCCGCCTGGACGCCTTCGCCCGGGCCATGGACCAGGTGGTGAACCGGCACGACATCTACCGCACCGCCTACGTCTGGGAAGGACTGCGCGAGCCGGTGCAGGTGGTGCTGCGGCACGCTCCGCTGTCGGTCACCGAGGTCGCGCTGGACCCACAGGCCGCCGACCCCGTGGCCGAACTCGTCGCCCACGGCGGCCACTCGATGGACCTGGCCGACCCCCCGCTGATCACCCTGCACATCGCGGCCGCGCCCGGAGGCGGCAGGTGGCTGGCGCTGGTCCGGGCCCACCACATGGTGCGCGACCACACCGCGCTGGTGGTGTTGCTGACCGAGGTCAAGGCATTCCTGACCGGCCGCAGCGCCGAACTCCCCGCACCACTGCCGTTCCGCGACTTCGTCGCCCAGGCCCGCGGCGGCGTGGCGCGGGAGGAACACGAGCGGTACTTCGCGGCCCTGTTGGGCGACGTCGAGGAGCCGACCGCGCCGTTCGGCCTCGTCGACGTGCGCGGTGACGGCGCCGCCCTGGTCCGCAACCGGGTCGCGCCCGCCCCCGAGGTGGACGCCCGGCTGCGCGAGGTGGCCCGACGCCTGGGCACCAGCCCGGCGACCCTGCTGCACGTGGTCTGGGGCCGGGTCCTCGCGGCCGTCTCGAACCAGCCGACCGTGGTCTTCGGCACGGTCCTGTCCGGCCGGATGAACGCCGCCGCCGGCGCCGACCGGATCCCCGGCCCGTTCATCAACACCCTGCCGGTACGCATGCCGGGGCGACGCCTCGGCGTGGTGGCGGCCGTCGCCGCGATGCGCAGCCAGCTCGCCGAGCTGCTGGAGCACGAGCACGCCCCGCTGGTGCTCGCCCAGCGCGCCGCCGGCGTGGCCGGCGGCAGTCCGCTGTTCACCTCGTTCATCAACTACCGGCGCAACGCCGGCCAGAACCTGGACGAGCGCTGGGACGGCGAACTCGACGGCAGCCGCCTGGTGTTCGCGAACGAGCGCACCAACTTCCCGCTGGCGCTGATGGCCGACGACAACGGCGAGGACATCGCCCTGTCCGTGGACTCGGTGGCACCGGCCGACGGCGCCGCGGTGGGCGAGCTGGCCCGCAACGCGATGGCGAACCTGGTGTCGGCGCTGGAGACGGCCCTGGACGGCGGCCCGGAGCTGCCTCTGGACGCGGTGGCGGTGCTGGACGAGGACGAACTGCACCGCATGCTCGACGAGTGGAACAGCACCGGCCGTGGAGTGGCCGCGGCGACGCTGCCGGAGCTGTTCGCGGCACAGGCCGCCGCGACTCCCGACGCGACTGCGGTGGTCGCGGACGGCGTGAGCCTGTCGTACGCCGAGTTGGACGCGCGGGCCAACCGGCTGGCGCGGCTGCTGATCGGCCGCGGCGTGGCCCCGGAGTCGATGGTGGCGGTGGCCCTGGAGCGGGGCATCGACCTGGTGGTCGCCCTTCTCGCGGTGGTGAAGGCCGGTGGCGCCTATCTGCCGGTGGACCTCTCGTACCCGGCGGAGCGCATCACCCACATGCTGGCCGATTCCGCGCCGACCCTGCTGCTGACCGACGGCCGTGGCACCCTGGCCGCCGCCGGCCTGGCCCGCGTGGTGCTGGGGGAAGAGGAGACGGCACGCGAGCTGGCGGGCTTCTACGAGGGCCCGCTGCGGCCGGCGGAGCTGCGCGCACCGCTGGGTGCGGACAACGCGGCCTATGTCATCTACACCTCCGGCTCCACCGGGCGTCCCAAGGGCACGGTCGTGCCGCACCGGGCCGTCGACCGGCTGGTGCGCGACAGCGGCTACCTGGAGCTGGGCCCGGGGAACGTGGTCGGCCAGCTCTCCTCGGCCTCCTTCGACGCGGCGACCCTGGAGATCTGGGGCCCGCTGCTCAACGGGGCGACCCTCGCTGTCGCGGCGCCCGGCGCCCTGTCCGTGGCCGAGCTCAAGGCCTTCCTGACCGACCACGCCGTGGACACGGCCTGGCTGACGGCCGGCCTGTTCCACGAGGTGGTCGACCAGGACGTGTCCGCCCTGGCCGGGCTTCGCCGCCTGCTGGCCGGCGGCGACGCCCTGTCACCGGCGCACTGCCGCCGCCTGCTGGC
Source organism: Streptomyces sp. NPDC001027 (assembly GCF_040299045.1). NCBI lineage: Bacteria > Bacillati > Actinomycetota > Actinomycetes > Kitasatosporales > Streptomycetaceae > Streptomyces > Streptomyces sp. NPDC001027. Next base: position 4,580 of record NZ_JBEPBI010000258.1, on the reverse strand, counting down.
CGCACTGCCCGAAGTACGGCTGTTCAACGGCTACGGCCCGACCGAGAATACGACCTTCACCACGGTCCACGAGATCCTCGCGGCCGAACTGACCGAGGGCACCGCCTCCGTGCCGATCGGCGGCCCCATCGCCGACACCCGGGTGTACGTACTGGACGCCGGGCTGCGGCCGGTGCCGGTCGGGGTCGAAGGCGAGATCTACACCACCGGCGCCGGCCTGGCCCGCGGCTACGCGCAGCAGGCCGCGCTGTCGGCCGAGCGGTTCGTGGCCTGCCCTCTCGAGCCGGGCGCGCGGATGTACCGCACCGGCGACCGGGCACGGTGGACGGCGGACGGGCGGCTGGTGTTCGCCGGCCGTACGGACCACCAGGTGAAGATCCGCGGCTTCCGCGTCGAGCCGGGGGAGGTCACCGAGGTGCTCGCCGAGCACCCACAGCTGGCGCAGGTCGCGGTCGTCACCCGTGAGGACGCCTCCAACGGCCCGCGCCTGGTCGCCTACGTCGTCCCCGCCGACCCCGCTGGCGACGAACTGGTGGTCGGGGTACGGGAGTTCCTGGCCGACCGGCTACCCGAGTACCTGGTCCCGTCGGCGGTCGTGATGCTCGACGCGCTGCCGCTGACCGCCAACGGAAAGCTCGACCGCGCGGTCCTGCCCGCCCCCGCGTCCCCGACCGGCGGGGGGCGCGGGCCGGCCGACAGCCGCGAGGAGGCCCTCGGTGGCCTGTTCCGCGAGGTGCTCGGCCTCGCGGGGGTCGGAATGGACGACGACTTCTTCGCCCTGGGCGGCCACTCCCTGCTGGCCACCCGCCTGGTGACCAGGGTGCGGGAAGTCCTGGGCGTCGAACTGCCCCTGCGGGCGGTGTTCGAGGTACGCACCGTGGCCGGCCTGGCCCGGCGCGTGGGAACCGAGAAATCAACCAGGCCGGCTCTGCGGCCGATGCGCAACCACGAGGAGTCCTGATGGTTCCCCTGTCCTTCGCCCAGCGCCGGTTGTGGTTCATCGGCCAGCTGGACGGCCCGAGCGCCAGGTACAACCTCCCGGTCGTGCTCCGGCTCTCGGGTCGGGTGGACGGCGCCGCGCTGAACGAGGCGCTGCGGGACGTCATCGGCCGCCACGAGGTGCTGCGCACCGTCTACGCGGTCACCGACGGCGAGCCGTACCAGCGGATCCTTGAACTCGACGAGCTGGACTGGGCCCTGACCGTGGCCGAGGTCGACCCAGCCGGCCTGGACGAGGGGGTCACGGCCGCGGCGGAGTACGCCTTCGACCTGGCACAGGAGGTCCCGATCCGGGCCCGGCTGTACTCGACCGGCCCAAAGGAGCACACCCTCGTCCTGACCACCCACCACATCGCCGGCGACGGCTGGTCCATGCGCGTCCTCGCCCGGGACATCTCGGTGGCGTACGCGGCGCGCACGGCAGGCCGGGCGCCGGCGTGGGAGCCGCTGCCCGTGCAGTACGCGGACTACGCGCTCTGGCAGCGTGAGCTGCTCGGAGACGAGGGCGACCCGGACAGCAGGCTGTCGCGACAGGTCGCCCACTGGCGCGAGGCCCTGGCAGGCGTGCCCGAGGAGCTGGCGCTGCCGGTCGACCGCCCGCGCCCCGCAGTCGGCTCCTACCGCGGCCACCGGGTGCCCCTGGAGGTGCCCGCCGAGGTGCACGCGAAGCTCGCGGAGCTGGCGCTGGCCGAGGGGGTGACCCCGTTCATGGTGCTCCGCAGTGCCCTGGCCGTCCTGCTCGCCCGTCTGGGCGCCGGTGACGACATCCCGATCGGCTCGGCGGTCGCCGGGCGCGCCGACTCGGCCCTCGACGACCTGGTCGGCTTCTTCGTCAACACCCTCGTCATCCGCACCGACCTGGCGGGCGACCCCAGCTTTCGCGAACTGCTGGCCCGGGGGCAGGAGACCGCCCTGTCGGCCTTCGAGCACCAGGACGTCCCCTTCGAGAAGCTGGTCGAGGAGCTCGCGCCCACCCGCTCGATGGCGCGCCACCCGCTCTTCCAGGTCATGCTGAACCTCCAGAACAACGCCGCGGCGGTGCTGGAACTCCCCGGGCTGCGCGTCGAGGTGGCCACGGCGAACGCCCACGGGGCCAAGCTCGATCTCGAGGTCGACTGCTGGGAGACGTTCGACGAGGCGGGCCGGCCGGCCGGTCTGCGCGGTTCGCTGACTGTGGCCGCGGACCTGTTCGACGCGGAATCGGCCCGGTCACTGGCCGAACGCCTGGTGCGGGTGCTCGAACAGCTCGTCGCCGACCCGTCGGCGCCGGTGAAGACCGTCGAGGTGCTGGAGCCCGCCGAGCGTGAGCGGCTGCTGCTGGAGTGGGGCGGCGCGGCGGCCGGGACGGAGCAGTCGACTCTCCTGCCCGAGTCGTTCGCGGCCCAGGCGGCACGGACGCCGGAGGCGACCGCGGTCGTCTCCGAGGGTGTGGCGGTGTCGTACGCCGAGCTCGACGCGCGGGCGAACCGGCTGGCTCGTCACCTGGCCGGCTCGGGCGTGGGCGCCGGATCCGTGGTGGGTGTGTGCCTTGAGCGGGGCGTCGAGCTGGTGGTGGCGCTGCTGGCGACGCTGAAGGCCGGCGCCGCGTATCTGCCGCTGGATCCGGAGCATCCCGCCGAGCGGCTCGCGTACGTGCTGGACGACGCCGCGCCCGCGTGCGTGGTCACCTCGGCGGAGTGCGCCCCGGTGCTGCCCGAGGGTGTCGTGCGGGTGCTGGCGGAGGACCCTGCCGTCGCGGGGCTGGACGGCGGGCCGCTGGGCACGGTGGTGCGGCCGCAGGACGCGGCCTACACGATCTTCACATCGGGGTCGACCGGCAGGCCCAAGGGCGTCGTGGTCCCGCACGCCGCGCTTGCGGCGCACCTGCGGGGCGCGGGGGAGCGGGTGCCGCTGTCGGGCGGTGACCGGCTGGTGGCCGTGACCACGGTGTCGTTCGACATCGCGGCGCTGGAGCTGTTCCTGCCGCTGGTGTCCGGCGCGTCGGTCGTGGTGGCCTCCCGCGAGGTGGTGCGGGACCCGGCCGCGCTGCTGGAGCTGGTGGCCTCGTCCGGGGCGACCGTGGTGCAGGGCGTTCCGTCACTGTGGCGGGGCGTGCTGGAGGCGGGCCCCTGGCCGGCCTCGGTACGGGTACTGGTCGGCGGCGAGGCGCTGCCCGGCGAGCTGGCCGCGCGACTGACGGCCACCGGCGCGCCGGTGGTGAACGTGTACGGGCCGACCGAGGTGACGGTGTGGGCCACCTCCGCGCCGGTCTCGGACGAAGGGCCCGTGCTGGTCGGCCGTCCGTTCGCGGGCGTGCAGGCCTACGTGCTGGACGAGCGCCTGCGCCCGGTCGCGCCCGGGGCGACGGGCGAGCTGTACCTGGCGGGGGCGCAGGTCGCGCGCGGATACCTGGGCCGCCCCGGCCTCACGGCCGAGCGCTTCGTCGCCGGCCCGTTCGAGCAGGGCGCCCGGATGTACCGCACGGGAGACCTGGCGCGCTGGACCCGGGACGGGCAGCTGGAATGCCTGGGCCGTGCCGACGAGCAGGTGAAGGTTCGCGGCTTCCGGATCGAGCCGGGCGAGGTCGAGGCCGTGCTGTGCGCGCACGCCTGCGTGGACCGGGCAGCCGTGACGGCCCGCGAGGACGTCCCGGGAGACGTCCGCCTGGTCGCGTACGTGGTCGCCCGGACCGGCGCCGCCGTGGACACCGCGCAGCTGCGCGCGCACGCGGGGCTGAGCCTGCCCGCATACATGGTCCCGTCGGCGGTCGTGGTCCTCGACGCGCTGCCGCTCACCGCCAACGGCAAGCTGGACCGCAAGGCCCTGCCGGCCCCCGAGCACACGGCGGGTGCGGGCCGCGGCCCGGCGACCGTCCAGGAGGAACTCCTCTGCGGTGCCTTCGCCCAGGTGCTGGGGCTGCCCCAGGTCGGGGTCGACGACGACTTCTTCGCGCTCGGCGGCCACTCCCTGCTCGCGACCCGGCTGGTCAGCCGGATCCGTGCGTTGCTGGGAATCGAGCTGCCCCTGCGCGCGCTGTTCGAAACGCCCACCGTGGCGGGTCTCGCCAACCGGCTGGTCGACGCGGCCGCGGCTCGGCCGGCCCTGATCGCGGGAGGGCGCCCCGAACGCGTCCCGCTGTCGTTCGCGCAGCGACGCATGTGGTTCATCGGACAGCTGGAGGGCCCCAGCCCCACCTACAACATCCCGGTCACGGTACGGCTGACCGGAACCGTCGACCCTCAGGCCCTCGACGCGGCCCTGCGCGACGCACTCGCGCGCCACGAACTGCTGCGCACGGTGTTCGCGGTGGGCGAGGACGGCGAGCCGTACCAGCGGATCATTCCGGTCGAAGCTCTGGAGTGGGAGCTCTCGGTCGTGCCGGTGGCGCCGGAGGAGCTGGACGCCTCGGTCGCGGGGGCGGCCGGGCATCTCTTCGACCTGGCCTCGGAAGTGCCGATCCGGGCCTGGCTCTTCTCCACCGCGCCGGACGAGTACGTCCTGGCGGTGGTGGTGCACCACATCGCGGGTGACGGCTGGTCGTGGGCGCCGCTGGCGCGGGATCTGTCGGTGGCGTACGCGGCGAGGTCGGCGGGTGCAGTTCC
>NZ_JBEPBI010000257.1:0-10795 GCF_040299045.1 Streptomyces sp. NPDC001027 | reverse complement strand
CCCACAACTACACAACTCCCACAACACTCTTACCCTACCCGACTCAATTCCTATCTCAAAATTTATATCGCGTTTCTGCCCCGGGCACGGCGGGGCGGCGCGCCGCATTTGCGGCGCGCTACGTGCAGCGGGCAGAAGCGAGGAAGTCAGCGGCAGGTCAAGGACATGGCCTCCGGCGGGGGCACTCAGGCTCCAGGATGGCGGGCGCGCCGTTCGCGAGCGCCGGCCGTGAGTGGCTGGGGCCGGTGGGGGGAACTGAACACCGTGCAACTTCTGCCAGGGGGTAAAGATCGCGGTAAGAAGCTTCTTCGTCTGTTCCCGTCGTCTGCCTGGGCTGACAGACTCTCCTCGCTGCGGGAACAAGTGCAGTGTTGCGTTGGGGGTACGGATGCTCAGGTTCATGGACTGGTCCGTCGTTGTGATGGGCTGCTTGCTCATCCTTCTCGGATTCGGCATGCGCCGGTGGGAGCAGGCGAACACACGCAAAGAAGCAAGTCGCCGCCAGGGCATGCCCTTTCACTCGCGATGGCTTCCCCTGCTTTTGGGTGTTGGCTTGATCGTTGGCAAGGTGCCGAAAATGGTGGGCGCGCCGTTCAGCATTGTCATGATTGCTGACTCGGTCAATGGTGTGCTGGCGTTCACGGCGGTCGTGGGCATGGTTGTGCAGGCGGCGCGTCGGGTCCACTCTCGGCCATCCGCTGAGTAACGACCATGCTTGTCAAGGCGGGATGCCCGCGGTTGACACCAGCGTCTGACACCAACAAGCGCGAACCGCAGCGACCAACCCCGAACCCCGGCGGACGGTCAGCCGGCTCAGCTTGACGGACGAAGGTCTCTGGAATGCCTCTGACTCCACCGACCTTCATCAGCCCGGCCGCGTGTCAGACTGCCGTTCATGACTCACATCCGAAAGGCCCATGCCGCGTAGGCGCCTCTCAAGCTTGCGGGCGGACAAGAGTCGCTTTGCCGCGCATCGCTGCTACTCGAAGCTCGGTCTGCTCTCTGGCCCAGTTACGCCTTCTGACGACCGTGCCCCATCGCCGAACCCGCGCTGTACCGCGGCGACGTACGACAACAACGCGACCGCAACCGACCACAACCCCCAGACGACCAACTAACGTGCTCGGCAGACCTGGGCGTCCCTCAGGCCCTCATGGGTGCTGCGGCCCTGCTGTTCTACGTGTTGGTCGACACGGCATAGGTCGATGAGGTGCAGCACACAACACCCCCGCTCGGATCGGCCCCGGGCCTTCGGAGGGTGCTCGACGACGACCAGCCCTGACAACCGTCGACGGCCAAGTCGCAGGTCCCGCTGAGGTGCGACCCGCCGTTACACAGACGTCTTCACAGGGGTCCTCACGCGCTGCGGGAACCGAACGTACGCGCCCTGCTGCGGGAGCGTTGAAGTTTCCCCGTGATCCCGGACACGTTGTCGTTACGCCGCGAGGGCCTGATCTTGGTGGTGCAGGCGTGTCTCGTGGGGTGTGAGGTAGCCCCAGTGGATGTGCTTGCGCAGGCGGCGTCTGTTGTAGAAGGTCTCGACGAAGTCGAAGATGTCGGCGCGGGCGGTGGCCCGGTCGGGCCAGAAGCGGGTGCCGATCTCCTCTTTCAGGACGGCCCAGAAGCTTTCCGCGGCCGCATTGTCGAAGCAGCTCCCGGTCCTGCCCATGCTCTGCCGGCACTCCAACTGGGCTATCCGCGTGCGGAGTTGGGAGGAGGTGTACTCCGATCCGCGGTCGCTGTGGATCACACAGCCGGGTTCCAGGCGTCCCAGCGCGGCGGCCATGTCAAGGGCGTCGACGACGAGTTCGGCGCGGTGGTGGTCGGCCATCGAGTAGCCGATCACCTCGCGCGTGGCCAGATCCAACCAGGACGCGAGGTAGAGCCATCCCTCGGCGGCGGGGATGTAGGTGATGTCCCCGACGATCTTCGTGCCGGGGCGGGCAGCGGTGAAGTCCCGGCCGATCAGATCCGGTGAGGGTGCCGCCTTGGTGTCGGCCTTGGTCAGACTGCGGCGCCCGGTGCGCCGGCTGTTCCCGGCGATCCGGTGCTCGCGCATGATCCGTGCGACTCGCTTGTGATTGACCACCCGGCCCTGCCGGCGCAGAGCGGCGGTCACGCGCGGGACGCCGTAGTTCTTCCGGGACGCAAGATGGATCACCGTGATCTCGTGCGCCAGGGCCCTGTCGGCCTGCCGCCGTACTTCGCGGGCCTGGCGCCCGGCCATCCACGCGTAGTACGTGGACCGGGCTGTCTTCATGGCCCTGCACAGCAGTGTGACCGGATAGTTCGCCTTCTCCGCGTGGATGAACCGGCATATCGCGCTCACCGGTCGCTGTCCTTCGCGAAGAAGGCGGTCGCTTTTTTCAGGATCTCGATCGTCTTCGCCTGCTCGGAGGCCAGCTTCCGCAATCGCCGAAGCTCCTCGTCCCGGTCATCCGCACCTTGCCCGGCCGACAGGGCACCGGGCCCGCTCCCGGCCTCCTGAGCGCGGGCCTTCTTCACCCAGCCCCGCAACGACTCCGAGCTGACCCCGAGTTCGCGGGCCACCTCGGTCACTGTCCGGCCCGACGACCGCACGAGCTCGATCGCGTCCCGCTTGTACTCCGCCGAGTACCGGTTCGTGTACTTGCTTCCCACCTGGCACTGCTTCCTCTGGGCTCTCACGTCCCAGTCTCCAGGTGTCCACGATCAAGGGGAAGCTTCACGTGTCGCGCGTGGACTTCGACGCGTGCCCGCCGGCTCGATGCGGACAGAGCAGAAACGGATCCTCCCAGCTCATCCCCTCAGCCTCGCCGAGATCAGCCGCCTGATCACCCGCCTCACCCACCGCCACCCCAGCCCCATCGGCCGCATCCTGCACTGGTCGACATGGCGCCCTCGACACCAACACCAAGTCCGCGTCAGCCACTACAAACGACGCGGACACAGCCCCTGAACTGCCCAGCAATCAGAACAAACACCTTTGCAGTACTACGACGCTGTTGTCTTTCCGATCTTGAAACGCAGCCCCGTCAGGCAGCCGCGGGGTAAGAGTGGACCGAAGTCCTTCCGTCACACGGAAGGCCTCTTGTTCGGACTTCTCCTGATCTGCTGCACTCCTGCGCATCCGTCCCTCGCGAGGCGTGGACATCTGTTCGAGACGGATGACGGAAGCTGGCGTCTGTGGCCAGCCCTCACAAGGGAGTGATCATGTCCGCTGACTCGACCCCGGTGCTCTTCCTGCACGGCTACTGGCACGGATCCTGGTGTTGGAGTGAGGTCATGGCGCACGTGGCAGGCATGGGCCGCCCGGCCGTCGCGGTGGACATGGCGGGGCACGGGCTTCGTGCCGGTCGGCCACAGTGCCTCACCAGACGTCCGTTCGACGCGGAGGCTCTGGCCACGGAGGTATCGCCGGTGGCGGGAGTGGACCTCGACCAGGCAGGCGACCTGCTTGTCTCGCAGGTCAGGGAGGTCGGTCGCGGCGGCCCGGTGACGGTGGTGGCCCACAGCATGGGCGGCGCCGTGCTGACACGGGCGGCGCAACTGACACCCGAGCTCGTGGCGCACGCCGTGTATCTGACCGCTTTCATGCCGGCCTCGGACGTTCCGGCCATCGCCTGCGTGCAGATGCTCGAGAACGCCGGCGAACTGGTTGCACCGTCCTTTCGGGCTGACCCCGCCGCGATCGGCGCACTACGGCTCGACCTCGCGTCCGATGACCTCGACTATCGTCAGCAACTTCGGAATGCCTTCTTCGGCGATGTCGATCCGGCCGTCGCCGACGCCGCCCTCGGACTGCTGACGCCCGACGCTCCCGCCGGTATCGCTCTCGGAGCCACCACGCTGACCCGCGACGGCTGGGGCTCGGTCCCCCGCACCTATGTCACCTGCGCTCAGGACATGGCGATCCGACCGGCTCTGCAGCAGAAGTTCATCAGCGACGCAGACACCGCCTTCCCGGACAACCCGACCTCGGTCGTGGCGCTCGACTCCTCTCATTCGCCGTTCCTGTCCATGCCCGGACGGGTAGCTGAGATCGTCGGGAAGCTGCCCTGATGACCATGGGGCGCAGGTCCGTACAGCTGCCGGCCATCACCACCTGACTGCAGGTCGCCGACGCCGTCGACTCCGAGCTGGAGAAGCTCCCTACGGCAAGGCGATCGTCGCCGAAGTACAGAAGGCCCTCCAGTCCAAGGCCACTGGCATCGGCACCGCCCGCCTTCCCCGCGCGGACGGATGATCATCATCATGCCCACGAACGCCGTCACCGGACAGGGCGCCCAAGAGCGCGACGCCGCCGGAGCGCGGCACTGCCCCACGGCACCCGACTGACAGCCGTCTACAACCCCGGCAGCAGCACTGCCGCGGTCGATGTCCCGTGGGGCGACGCGCCGTACAGCTACCGCCTGCCCGTCGGCGCCTCAGCGATCTTCACCATCCGTTCGGCCTGACCCCGTATCCACCCCCCACAACTCCCCTCGCGGTCCGGGGCGTGCACCGCGACGCCGCTCTGCGAGCAGCACCGGCAGGACGTCGTGACCAGCCGCCCACCCGTACCGCCCCATGAGGCGGCGTTCGAGAAACGGAGCATGTTGACGCAGACACCGCCACCGTTGGCTGCCGCGACCGGGGCGAACGCTTGCGTCATGGCGCGAGTCCGAAGCAGTTCCGTGGTGACACCTCACGGCGAGCCGGCGCAGCGACAGTCCGGTGGAAGAGATTCGGTGTGACGTAACGAGCCAGCCCCTGCCGAGCGCTCCGCTTCGAAGCCCTCCGCATCCCTTCCTCGCATTCACACCGACGGGACTGCCGGCGGACGGTAGCGTCGATCTCGGCCGGGCCTGTACGGATGCGGGAGTGGGGGACATGGTGGCACGCAGACTCCTGGCGTTCGCCGACGCGCTGGTGCTTCTCGGTGCCGAGCCGCCGCGGCTGGCGGCGTTGGATCGGGCGCTCGGCGGGGCGTTGAACGTGGCGACCGCCGGGGTCAGCGGCACGGTGATCGGCATGGCCGACGCCAATGGACGTCTCCTCGGTCTCGGACGCGATGCGATCCGCGGCGTCGGCGCCCGGCTGGACCGTGCCCGGCGGCGTGCTGAGCGGACCGAGGTGCTGCGCGCGGCGCACACGGTCATCGTCGTGGTGGCCTTCTTCGAGGCAGTGGAGGAGTTGGAGCTTCCGTTCACCCTCACCGAGGTCCGATTGACCCGGAACGAACAAATCACCCTCGCACGAACCGAATCGGGCTCGACCTCCCAGACGTCGGATCTGGTATCGCTGCTGCTCGCCACAGACCTGCCATGTCCGGCACCCCACATACCGGCCTCGGCGCTCACCGCGATGCTGCTCGCGGGATACGCCGGCTACGCCCGCCGGTTCTGCGACTTCCTGCAAGGCCTGGCCCTCTGGGAGCAGATGGACGCGTCTGAGCGCCTTCGGGCCCATGCGGCTCTCGTGGACGACCTGCCGCGCGCGGCTCTTGACCGATATCAGGGGCTGTACGTCGAACTCGCCAAGGCGGCACCCGAATTCGGGTTCTGGGTCACGCATGTGGCGCAGCAGGCGATCCACACGGACGTCGGGCGTGCCCTGTCCGGGATCGAGACTCTCCTCGCCCGCACCGCCGAGGCGCTGCGTCCGCCGGTCGACGTGGCTTCCGCGCTGGCGCGCGCTCACCGGGCGGCGTTCGCTCACCCAGTGCTGGACGCCGCGTCGGCGCCGGACGGCATCCGGATCCCTCCCCTTCAGGACCTCTACCTCGACCCGGACTTTCGCGTCAGTGCCGTTTCCGGGCAGGCCGCACCAGCCGACCACGGGTGGTGGGATCGACTGCCCCTGCGTCAAGACCTCACCCGCTACCTTGCCGGGGCCCTCACGTCTGCTCAGCTCGCCGAGGCGCCCCTGCTGCTCCTGGGGCAGCCCGGCGCCGGCAAATCGGCCCTCACCCGGGTCCTCGCCGCACGGCTGCCCTCCATCGGATTTCTCCCCGTGCGCGTGCCGCTGCGGGACGTCCGGGTGGAGGACGAACTGCAGGACCAGATCGAACAGGCGATCCGCGCCTCCACCGGCGAACGGGTCAGCTGGCCGGAGCTGGTGCGCGCGGCGGGCGGCAGTACTCCCGTTCTGCTTCTGGACGGCTTCGACGAGTTGCTGCAGACGACGGGCGTCCACCAAACCAACTTCCTGGAGCGCGTGGCGCAGTTCCAGCGGCGTGAGGCGGATCAGGGTCGGCCCGTGCTGGCGTTGGTGACGAGCCGGACCTCCGTGGCAGACCGCGCCCGATACCCCGCCGGCATGGTCGTCCTGCGCCTGGAGCCCTTCCGCGTCGAGCAGATCGCGACTTGGCTGGCCGTGTGGAACGAAGCCAACACGGCCGGATTCTCAGCGCAGGGCCGCGGCCCGCTCACCTGGCAGCACCTGGAACGCCACGCCGAACTCGCCGCCCAGCCGCTGCTGTTGACGATGCTCGCCCTGTACGACGCCGCCGAGGGTGCTCTGCGGCGCGCCGACGACTTCGACGTCACCGAGTTGTACGAGCAGCTGCTGTCCTCCTTCGCCCGGCGCGAGGTGGGCAAGACGACACCTCATGCCCTGCTGGACGAGGACACGGCCGCAGTGGTCGAACAGGAACTGCAACGCCTGTCGCTCGTGGCCTTCGCTCAGCTGAACCGGGGCCGCCAGTGGGTGTCGGCCGATGAACTCGAACAGGATCTCACCGCCGTACTGGGCAGCCGGCCGGCGCGACCACCGGGGTTCCGCTCCCCGCTCACCGCCGCCGAAACAGCTCTCGGCCGCTTCTTCTTCGTCCAGCGCGCCCAGTCGGTACGCGACGGCCGGGTACTGGCCACCTACGAGTTCCTGCACGCGACCTTCGGCGAGTACCTGGCCGTTCGCCTCACCCTGCATCTGCTCACCGACCTGCTCGCACCCCGCCCCGCGCTATCCCTCGGGGACACCCGCATCGACGACGACCTCGCCTACGCGCTGCTCTCCTACACCTCCCTGGCGTCTCGACAGATGCTGCGCTTCGCGCGGTCGCTGACCGGCCGGCGGTCCTCGGCGGAACGGCGCCGGCTGACCCGGACCCTCATCCAGGTCTTGACCCAGCACACGACGCGCACCGGCGACCAGCACCCCACCTACCGGCCCGCACTGCTACGCACCACGACACGCCACGGCCTGTACGGCTCCAACCTCGTGCTCATGACCGTGCTGTTCGCCGGGCGCTGCTCCGCCGCCGAGCTGTTCCCAGGCTCCGCGGACCCACCGGGCGCCTGGCACCGGCACTGCATGCTGTGGCGATCGGCGATGAACGAGAGTCAGTGGACGGATTTCGCTCTGTCCTTGGACGTGCACCACACGTGGGACGACGAGGGCCGGGCCCTGGAGATATCCCTTCGCTCCGAGCCGGGCACCTCACCGCAGCCCCTCGACATGAACTGGCACTTCCGCTATCCGCAAGGCAGCGGAGGGTCAGGCTGGTCACGGTCGTACTGGGACGAGCTGTGGCACAAGACGGCCGTGTCCGGCGGAACCAACGACTCGGTGATGCGGCATGCCCTGGACCCGGTGTTCCGGTGGCTCGGCCAGGCTGTGACCGTGTTCAGTCCGGTCGACGGTGGTACGGCCTCGTCGCTCGCCCACGACCTGCTCGAACTGCTGCTGGCCGATCGCACGACCATGAGCGAGAGGGAGCTCGGCGATCTCTACGACCGGGCGCTCCGGGGGACGCGGCTCCTGATGGACATGCGTCATCCCCAGCTGGCGTCGGCCGTCCACGCCCTGCTCACGGCCTTCGGTCGGGACAGGGGGCGCGTCCCCGGCGACGCACACGACGGCGTCCTGCTGTTTCTCGCACAGCTCATTCAGCTCATGTTCGGTGACAGCGAGAGGGTCGAACCGTTGCCGGTGTCCGTCTTCGATGCAATGTCCCGTGCACTGGCGGCCCACCGACCCTTGGTGCACGCCCTCGTATCGGAGGAGAACCGGGCCCTGCTCGCACGCCTCCACGATCCGGCCACAGGCCCGCCGGAGTGAGCAGCCGGGCCCGCCCCTGATCGGCGTCGGCCGACTTCCACGCAACGACCGAACAGCCTTCCCGCTCGGCTCAGCCGGCCCTCCTGGACAGCGCGCAGTCGCTCGGCAGCCTGTGCGGAGCCGTGCTCATCGCGGCTCCGCTCCTCGGGTTCTTCGGGCTCGCGTCGAGCAAGGAGTACGACGACGGTATCGACTGGAGCGACCACCGAATGGGCGGGCAGCCCCGGAACCCCGGGCCCAGGCTCTAGGGTCCGCCGACGGCCGTGCACACGACCGGAACCGGTGACTTCGATTCGGAGGCGCCCTGATGATTCACACGCTCGGATTCGTCGGCGGCGCCGACATCGGCTCAGGGCCGGGCTCGTCCGGTCGTGGACACTGACCCGGCCCCGGGGTCTCCACCACCGACCACCGCTCCATCATCCCGACGTCGTTCCGCCGGGTCACCGCCCCGGGTGCAGGCCCAGCCATCCCGGCGACGGGTCGCCCTTGACCTCGCCGAAGTACAGGGAGAAGGTCTGCTTCAGCCGCTCTATCTCGGCGCGGTCCTCCATGAACGTCGGGAAGCCGTCGACGTTGGCGTTCGGGAAGTCCCAGACGGGCTTGAGGATCGCGCTCGGGGTGATGTCCTCGCGGACCGACCAGCCGTTGAAGGCTGCCTTTTGACGGGCCTCGGACAGCTGCCAGTTCATGTAGAGCTTGGCCGCGGCCGGATGGGCGGCCTGTTTCAGGATCGCGGCGCGCTGGCCCCAGGCCATGAAGGGGGCCTGGTCGGGGAGGACCCACTTCAGCGTCGTCGAGGCGGAGACCGCGCTGCCGGAGCCGCCGACTCCGATGGCCTTCTGCTTGCCGGTGACCGCCGCGCCGGGGGTGTTGGTGCCGCGGGCGAACTGCGGCTGCTGTGCGGCGAAGGCGGACACCCAGTCCCAGCCGTAGGTGCGCTGGTAGAGGGAGTAGAGGTAGAGGACCGCGTCGTCGTCGCTCGGATAGGAGGATGCGATGGCGCCCTTCCAGCGGGCGTCGACCAGATCAGCCGGGGTTCTGGGCGCGTTCGCGCCGACGGCCTGGATGTCGTACATGAAGCTGAAGGCGATGACCATCAGCGACGTCCATGCGCCGTCGGGGTCCTTGAAGCCCTTGTGGACCTCGGAGAACCCGGCGGGCTTGTAGCGCAGCAGCTTGCCCTCGTGCTTCCAGCGGCCGAAGTCCTGCAGCGTCTGCAACTGGACCACGTCGGGGACCAGGGTGCCCGTCGCGAGCTGATTGTCCACGCGGACGTCGTGGTACTTGCTGTAGTCCACGACGACCGTCAGCTCGACCTCGGGGAACGCGGTGGCCCAGGCGGCGCGGACGCCCGCAGCCTGGCCGTCGACATCGCCGCCCTGGTAGAGGACCAGCTTGCCGCCTTCGGCGACGGCGTCCGCGTACAGCTCGTCCAGCGAACGCTTCTCCTCGCGGACGCCGCGCAGGGAAGCCGCGGAGCTCCGGGCAGCCGGTACGGCCGATGCCTTGCCGGCGGCGGCCCCGGCGAGCGCGACGCCCGCGCCTGCGCCTGCGGCGAGCAGCCGACGCCTGCTGAAGTCCGTGGACATGGTGAGAATCCTCTCGTCGTGCCTGTGCGGCGAAATGCCTGATCTACGAGCCGTCCGCGACTCGGTGCGACGGCACGGCAAGTCTTGCCCGAGGGGACGTTGTTCCGCGTCGCCCATAAGCCGGGACCGGATTCAACCGTTCGATGGACGCCGCGGCCGACGGATCAAGGCGTCCCGAACGCGTCCCGGGCGGACGATCTGAGCTGCCGCCGCATCCGCCTCTGGTCGGGGTCGCGCACTCCCTGTGCGGGCATGGCGTCCTGAGCCACGTGACGTCGACACAGCCCCAGTCCCCCAGTCCCCCGGTTTCCCGACCGTCACGGGTGAGCGGTGTACTCGTGGAAGCCGCGCCCCGACTTCCGGCCCAGGAGGCCGGCCCCCACCATGCGCAGCAACAAGGGCGGTGCGGCATGCCGGGGGTCCTTGTACTCCTCGTACATCGCACCGGCGATCGCGGCGAGGGTGTCCAGGCCGATGAGGTCGGCGAGGCTCAGCGGGCCCATGGGGTGGGCGCAGCCGAGGACCATGCCGGTGTCGATGTCCTTCGCCGAGGCATGGCCGGACTCCAGCATGCGGATCGCGGAGAGCAGGTAGGGCACCAACAGCGCGTTCACCACGAACCCGGCCCGGTCCTGCGCGCGGATGACCTGCTTGCCGAGTACCGAGGTGGCGAAGTGCTCGGCCCTGGAGAGGGTTTCGGAGCTGGTCAGCAGCGAGGGCACGAGCTCCACCAGGTCCAGGACGGGGACAGGGTTGAAGAAGTGCACCCCGATCACCTGTTGCGGCCGGGTGGTGGCCATGCCCAGCCTCATGACGGGCAGGGACGAGGTGTTGGAGGCGAGGATCGCGTCGTGACGCAGCACGATCCGGTCCAGGTCGGTGAAGAGTCCGGCCTTGACCTGCTCGTCCTCCGTGGCCGCCTCCACCACCGCGTCCCGGTCGGCGAGGTCTTCGAGGCGGGTCGTCGTCCGCAGCTTGGCCAGGGCGGCGTCGCGTTCGCCGCCGGTGAGGCTTCGGCGTCGTAGAGCGCGTTCCAGTGAGGCGGTGATCCGCGAGAGTCCCGCCTCGGCGGCGTCCGCGTCCCGCTCGTGGACGATCACGTCCAGGCCGGCCCTGGCGCAGATCTCGGCGATGCCCGCGCCCATCAGTCCGCACCCGACGACGCCGACCCGCCGGATGTC
>NZ_JBEPBI010000256.1:0-10816 GCF_040299045.1 Streptomyces sp. NPDC001027 | reverse complement strand
GCCAGGTGGCCGTTGTCGTTGTAGCGGGCCAGTCCGACGATCGCGCCCCGTGCGTCGGAGCGCCAGTACGGAGCGAACAGACCGGAGAAGGCGGGAACGAAGTACATTCCGCCGTTGTCCTCGACGGAGCGCGCCAGCGCCTCGCTCTCCGCCGCGTCCTTGATGATCTTCATCTGGTCGCGCAGCCACTGCACGGCGGAGCCGGTGACGGCGATGGAGCCCTCCAGGGCGTAGACCGCCGGGCTGTCGCCGAACTGGTACGCCACGGTCGTGAGCAGACCGTGCTGCGAACGGACCAGCTCCGTACCGGTGTTGAGGACCAGGAAGTTGCCCGTGCCGTAGGTGTTCTTGGCTTCGCCGGGCGCGTAGCAGACCTGTCCCACGGTGGCCGCCTGCTGGTCGCCGAGCACCCCGGCGATGGGGATGGCGGCGCGGAGCGGCCGGGAGGTGCGGGTCACGCCGAACGCCTCGCGGTGGGATGACGGGTTGATGGTGGGGAGCATCTGGCGGGGGATGTCGAAGAAGCCCAGCAGCTCGTCGTCCCAGTCGAGGGTCTCCAGGTCCATCAGCATGGTGCGGCTGGCATTGGTCACGTCGGTGGCGTGGACGCCGCCGTCGGGACCGCCCGTCAGATTCCACAGGACCCAGGCGTCGGTGTTGCCGAAGAGGGCGTGGCCCGCTTCCGCCGCCTCGCGGACGCCGTCGACGTTCTCCAGGATCCACTGGATCTTGCCGCCGGAGAAGTAGGTCGCCGGCGGCAGCCCCGCCTTTCGGCGGATCACGTCGCCCTTGCCCGAGCGCTCCAGAGCCGCCGCGATGGAGTCGGTGCGGGTGTCCTGCCAGACGATGGCGTTGTAGTAGGGGCGTCCGTTGCGCGGGTCCCAGACCACGGTGGTCTCACGCTGGTTGGTGATGCCGATCGCGGCCAGGTCCTCGGGTGAGAGGTTGCCGTGCCGCAGAGCGTTCTGGATCACCGAGTTGGTCCGCTCCCAGATCTCCACCGGGTCGTGCTCGACCCATCCCGAGCGCGGGAGGATCTGCGCGTGCTCCAGCTGGTGCTTCGCCACCTCGTTTCCGGAGTGGTCGAAGATCATGAAACGGGTGCTGGTGGTGCCTTGGTCCACCGCGCCCACGAAGTCAGCCATGAGTTGCCGCCTCTGCTGTGGGGGTCATTCCTCGGGGGCCGGAACGCGGCCGGGAGGCTCCGGTTCCGCCGTCGGCAGGAACCGGCCGATGAGGGCCTTGTAGAGCCCGGCGCCGAGCAGGCCGCCGATCAGGGGGCCGATGATCGGCACCCAGAAGTAGAGGTTCCCGTACTGATCTCGCCATGCTGTGCCGTAGCCCGTGAAGAAGCTGGCCAATCGGGGCCCGAAGTCACGTGCCGGGTTGATCGCGTACCCCGCGTTGGTGCCCCACGCCATGCCGATGGCCACGACGATCAGACCGACGATGAACGGGGCCAGGTTGGCGCCCGGCGGTGTGTTCAGCAGGTCCGTGACGGCCAGGATCAGCAGGAGCAGGATGGCGGTGCCGATGATCTGGTCCCGGAACGCGCCCCACTCGTGGACCGGCAGGTTCGGATTGCCGTTGGCGGGGAGTGTGGAGAACACGCCCTGGGTCTTGATGGTGTGCCCGGGGTCGGCCTTCGCCAGCGCCTCGGTGTAGTTCCACCGCACGAGGAGTGCCGCCACGAAGGCCCCGGCGGTCTGCGCCAGCGCGTAGGGGGCGACCTTGCGCCACGGGAAGCCCTTGAACGTGGCCAGGGCGACCGTCACCGCGGGATTGAGGTGGGCGCCGCTCAGTCGCGCTGCGACGTAGACGCCGAGGGTGACGCCGAGGCCCCAGGCCCAGGCGATGCTGTCGTGGTTTCCGAGTCCTCCCGGCGGTGTCGTGAGCGCTCCGCCGGCGACCACCTGGGCCACCACGCCACAGCCGAAGAGGATGAGAATCATGGTGCCGACGAATTCGGCCGACAGTTCGCCGACCAATCCGTGCATTTTCAATCGCTCAGCCATGGAAGCCCGCTTCCCGCCGGCTCTGAGCCGGCACGTCGACTGCTCGAGCTCTCCCGCACAACAGCATAGGGCGATCATGGACTAAACGCACAAACCGCTCCGGAACGGAATCCCGTGCAGGCCGCATCCCCCGCGCCCCGGCCCCGGGCTGCCACGTCGCAGCCTCAGGACCGCGGAGCCCAGGACATGCAAGGCCCCTGACCCAGTGCTGCAATGGCTGGAAAGCACCGTCCCTCGGACCCGAGCGCGGGCGACCGGCGCCGCGGCGGAGAACGGCCGGGGCCGGACCCACCGCTGAGGAGTGGCCATGCAACAGGACGTCGCGGACATGGGGCCCATCGACTATCTGATCGTCGAGTTCCCCGGAAGCCGTATGACGGGCGAGGGCATGCCCCTGCTCGTCGAGCTGGTCGAGGACGGCGTCATCCGGATCCTCGACCTCGTCTTCATCCAGAAGGGCGACGACGGATCGGTCGCCGTACTGGAATTCCGGGAGCTCGGCGACCAGGCCGAGCTGACGGTGTTCGAGGGAGCCTCCTCCGGTCTGCTCGACCAGGGCGACCTGGACGAGGCCGGGGCGGCGCTCGAGCCCGGGAACTCCGCGGCCGTCATCGTGTACGAGAACCTGTGGGCCGCGCCTCTGGCGCGTGCGCTGCGCCGCGGCGGCGCCCAGATGGTGGCCGGCGGACGCATCCCCGTGGACGCCCTGGTGGCATCGCTGGACGCCATGGAGTCGGCGCGCCCCGGCGGCGCCGTGACCGCCGGCTGACGCCGCCCGCGCCCCCGCGGCGCGTCCCGACTTCGCACGGACCCAGGGAGATGAGTGACATGCCAGGACTTCTTCGCGGTGTGGCCCGCACCGCCGTGATCGCGGGAACGGCCACCGCCGTGTCCAACCGCGTCTCCAGGCGGCAGGCGGGCCGGTGGGCCGAGCAGGACAGCGCCCGTCAGACAGCCGAGCAGCAGGCCCCCGCGCCCGCCGCCCCGCAGACCCACGCCGACGACATGACCGCCAAGATCGACCAGCTCAGGCAGCTCGCCGACCTCAAGGCTCAGGGCGTCCTCAGCGAGGAGGAGTTCGAGGCACAGAAGCGTCAGCTCCTCGGCTGACCCCGACGAAGGGCGCCCGTGCACCGGCCTGCGCGCCCGCCGTCAGGCCTTTCGCGTCCCCGCACTCCGCCCCCGGCGCCCGGGTTCCGGTGGGCGAACCTCCTCCCCCGGTCGGCCCAAGACCGTTCCCCACGACGCGCCGCCGCGGCGCCGCGATGCTTGGGTGAATGTCTGAGCCCGAGGCCATGAGGCGGGTCCCGGCGGACCGGCCGCACAGTGGAGGAGACAGTCATCGTGAGTCCGACCGAGGGTGCGCCCCGTGACGTGATCCCCGCCCACCTGCTCAAGGGTCAGAAGGCCCTGGTCACCGGGGCGAACTCCGGGATCGGCCTGGCGACCGCGGTCGCGCTCGGCCGGGCCGGAGCCGACGTGGTCGTGAACTACGTGGCCGGCCCGGAAGAGGCCGACAAGGTGGTGGAGGAGATCAGGTCGTACGGCGTGCGCGCGGCGGCCTACCAGGCGGACGTCTCCGACGAGGAGCAGGTCGTCGCCATGACGAACCGGATGGTCGAGGAGTTCGGCACGATCGACATCCTCGTGGCCAACGCCGGGATGCAGCGGGACGCGGCCTTCACCGAGATGACGCTCGCCCAGTGGCAGAAGGTCCTCGAGGTCAACCTGACCGGGCAGTTCCTGTGTGCGCGGGAGGCGACGAAGGAGTTCCTGCGCCGCGGAGTCGTCCCCGAGGTGTCGCGCGCCGCCGGCAAGATCATCTGCATGAGCTCCGTGCACCAGGTCATCCCGTGGGCCGGGCACGTCAACTACGCCGCGTCCAAGGGCGGTGTGCAGATGATGATGGAGACCCTCGCCCAGGAACTCGCGCCGAAGAAGATCCGCGTGAACGCCGTCGCCCCGGGCGCCATCAAGACGCCCATCAACCGCAGCGCCTGGGACACCCCCGAGGCCCGCGAGGACCTTCTGCGGCTGATCCCCTACGACCGCGTCGGCGACCCCGAGGACATCGCCCACGCGGTCGTGGGCCTCGCTTCCGATCTCATGGACTACGTGGTGGGCACCACGCTCTTCGTGGACGGCGGGATGACACTCTTCCCCGGCTTCGCCACCGGCGGCTGACACCGGCCGAAGACGTCCGTGTCGCCGATGACGGGGCCTCGCTGGCCGGGGGCCGGATAGCGGTCGCGGCCCAGGAGCACGCCGTTGACAGCTCCGGGGACGTACGCGCTGGTCGTGACCGTCGCCGCGGCCGCCGCCGCCGGTGAGGCGGACGGCTTCTCGGCCAGCCATTTCTGCTGGCCGTGCTCCTCGATGCTGTTCACGAGGGCGGGTCCGCCGCCCATGCGCGTCAGGAGGGGTACGGGAATGCGCCGCCCGCTGTCGGCCACGAGGCGCCGCGAGCCGAGAGCCTGGTCGACGGTCTCCTTGGGAGCCGGGAAGCCGTTTGACGATCCGCCCGGCCGGATACGAGCGCCCGTTGTGAGCGTAGGGAGGAACGGTCTCCAGGTTTCGAATCGAGTTGAGTGACCCGTCCTCTGGCGGGGCCGGGTCGGTGACCTGTACGACGCCGACGTCCCGGCCGCGGATCTTCTCGAAGAGCTCGCGGCCCGCTGCCCGGTCCAGCTGGGCGGAGCGCAGCATCACGCGCATGGTCTGCGGGCGGCCGCCGGCCCCGGTCATGCTGACGTAGGCCGGTTCGACGAAGTCCTGCGCCCAGACGTCTCCGTACTTCTCGAAGGTGACCAGTGGTGTGGTGATGCCGGCCGCCCGGACCTCCCTCGCCAGTTCCTTGACGAACTTCCGCTGCCGGCCCCCGTACTGGTCCTCGCCGCCGACCTTGGTGGCGTACGGCCGTCCCCCTCCGAAGGGCTGGGTTCCGTCTCGCGCACGTTCCCCGGCAGGCGACTGTTCGCCCGGACGTTGAGGCGATCATCTGCATGTGCGCGTAAGCAACTACGCAGTGCGGAACGCCGACGGCGAGCCCGCCGCCTGCCCCCTGTCGGATGGCTGCCGAACGCGGTCGAGGCGGCTCTGCCCCTGAGGAAGGAAGTCCTGTGACGGTTTCCGTACTGCTGGTCGACGACCAGGACATGGTGCGCTCGAGCATGCGCATCATGATCGACGTCGAGGCCGACCTCAAAGTGGTCGGGGAGGCCGCCGACGGAGAGACGGCCATCGGCATGGCTGCCCGGCTCTGTCCGGACGTCGTGGTCATGGACATCCGCATGCCCAAGATGGACGGAGTGGCGGCGACGCGCAGCATCAGGAGCGCCGGCAGCCCGCCGGCCGTCCTCGCGCTCACCACCTTCGATCTCGACGAGTACCTGTTCGGCACGCTACGAGCAGGAGCCGCGGGCTTCGTGCTCAAGCAGGACAGTGCCGCCACCCTGCTCGAGGGCATCCGAGCAGTCGCCCGGGGGGAAGGATTCGTATCGCCTGGCCCGACCAGAAGGCTGATCGAGCGAGTGTCCGTTCCGGAGGACACTCCCTACGAGCTGCCGGCCGAGGTGACGCGGCGGGAGCGGGATGTCCTCGCCCTGCTCGGCCGCGCTCTCAGCAACACGCAGATCGCGCACCGCCTGCACATCGAGGAGAGCACCGTCAAATATCACGTCCAGAACCTGCTCACCAAGCTCGACGCCCGCACCCGGGTGGAGGCGGCCCTCATCGCCAGTCGGGCTGGAATGGTGCCGGACTCCTCGGATGACGTGCAGAGGTGAGCGTGGTGCCAGAGGCCGCGCCGCAGCCGTGGAGGGAGCTCCTGGTGAGACCGGTCGGCGAGTCGACGGACGCACGGCCCGAAGCGGCTGCGTTCGCCGGCCTGCGACGTCAGCTCAGCTCGGCCGAGTCCGGCCGGGGACGCAGCTCGATGTCGCTGCCCTCCGGCAGGGTCTTCTGATAGCCCGCGTACATGTGCTCGGTCGCCAGCCGGACGAGGCGTTCCTCTTCGCCGGCCCGGGCCGCTTCGAAGAGCGCCCGGTGTTCGCTCACCATGAGCGGCACATTGGCGGCGTCGTCGACGTATGAGCGGGTGATGCGGCGGTTGACCGGATGGTCCCACAGCGTGTCGATCATCCGGAGCAGGAGCGCGTTACCGCACGGCTCGATCAAGGACATGTGGAAAGCGCGGTTCAGCTCGAACTGGGCCGCCGCGTCGAGCGGGTCGGACGCGGCCATGTCCTCGATCAGCGCGACGAGCCGTGCCGACTGGGCCCGGTCGTGGCTGCCGCAGGCGAGCCGCAGGGCCAGGGTCTCCAAGGACTGGCGTACCTGGTAGACCTGGGAGATGTCGCTCGGATTGAGGGCGTTGACGATGTAACCGCTGCCAGGCACCCAGGTGACCAGGTCTTCGTGGGCGAGGCGGTTGAGTGCGTCGCGCAGCGGGGTGCGAGAGACTCCGAGGCGCTCGGCCAGTTGCTCCTGCACCAGGGGGGAGTCGGCTTCCAGGCCGCCGGAGACGATCTCGTCGCGGAGCTGTTCGTAGACACGGACGCCCAGGGGGCGTGCGTCTCGGGGGTCGCCCCGCAAAGGCTTCACGTCACACTCCGTTTCCCACCGATGCCCGTCGGTGGATTCCGCCGACAGGGCAGATCCGCCTCGGGAGAGAAAACCATTCCGACAGGCCCATTGTCCCCCATGGATGCACTGTATACAGTGCATCCACTGCATCCAGAAGGGGCTGTTGATCATGTTCGTCCTGAACACCTGGTATGTCGCCGCATGGTCCGCCGAGGTGACCGGCAAGCCGGTGCGCCGGGTCGTCTGCAAGCAGCCGATCGTGCTCTACCGCACGTCGGACGGCACAGCGACCGCTCTGACCGACCGTTGCGCCCACCGGGCCTACCCTCTGTCCTCGGGCCGCACGGTCGGCGATTCGATCGAATGCGGTTACCACGGCTTCGCCTACGGACCCGACGGGGCCTGCACCCGCGTGCCCGCCCAGTCCGCCATCCCGGTGCGCGCCCGGGTGCGCAGCTACCCGGTCGTGGAGAAGGACGGCTGGATCTGGGTCTGGACGGGAGACGCAGAGCTCGCGGACGAGAGTCTGGTCCCGGACACCCACTGGATGGCCGACCCGGCGTGGGCGACCGTCACGCACACCGTGCTCTTCGAATGCCGCCACGACCTCATCCACGACAACCTGCTGGACCTGACCCATGAATCGTTCTTGCACAGGACGACCGTCGGCGACGACTACATCTACGAGCACGGCGTCACGGTCGAGGTGGACGGCCGGGTCGTGACCGCGGACCGGCTGATGCCCGGCGTCGAAGCGCCGCCGCTGTACGCACGGACCATGGCCGTCGAGGGCCTGTACGACCGGTTCCACGCCACCGAGTTCCACGTTCCGAGCTACCACGTGCTGCACTCAGGGATCACGGGCCAGGGGCGACCGCGCGAGGAGGGCTACCTGATCAAGGTGCTCAACGGGATCACGCCGGTCGACGAGAGGACCACCTGGTACTACTACGCGTTCAGCCGGAACTTCGCCGTCGACGCCGACTGGGCCACCGAGGAGCTCGAGGTCGGGCTCGCCACCGTGCTGCAGGAGGACGCCGACGCCCTGCGGGAGCAGGAGATCGGGATGCAGGAGCGTCCCGATGGGGAGCACGACGTGCTCATCGGCCAGGACGCCGGCGTCGCCAAGGCCCGGCGGATCCTTGCCCGGCTCCTGGCGGCGGAGCACCAGGCCGGCGGCCGGACGCCCGGAACGGACCGCCCTGGCCCGGCAACGGCCCAAGCGGCGCCCGTCGGGCTGCGGAGCTGAGATCACCTTCGTCTGCAAGGAGAGGAGGGCAGGTCGATGAGGCTTCTGCTCCGCGCCAACGCTCACCGGCAGGTCGACCCCACCCGGTGGGAGGTCGCCGCATCACCGGACACGCCCCGACGTGAGCGGTGGCAGTGGCAGGTGTGCCTGCTCACCGGCGGCCAGGGGCAGTCCGACGCGCCTTTGCCCACGGCGCACAAGGTCGCCGCGCCCCTGCCCCGCGGGGCGACTGTGGAGGTCGCGGTCGATCCGGCGCGCGTCGCGCCTGCGGTCGAGATCCTCGACCCACGGTCCTCGCCCACCGTGGTGCGCGCGGAGAGCGAGCTCGTGGTCCTGATCGCCTCGGGCGGGCGGGTGCTGGTCGAGGACAGACACGTGTTGGCCGACGCCGACGCCCTGGTACTGGCGGGCGACGACCCCCTGAGCGTCGGCGTGCACCGCTTCGACGGTGCGGACTCCAGGGTCGCGGTGATCCGTCTCGCACCCGTCGTGGACAGCGCTGTGAGGTGGGTGCCCTAAATACAGGTTCGAGGCTCGAAGGTTGTGAAAATGCGTGTGACAAGCGAGGAGCAGCGCCTGCGGCTGCGGGTGACCGCCCTGGTGTGGGAGGCCGAGGGAGTGCTCTCGGCGCACCTGCGCCGGCCCGACGGCGGCGACCTGCCCCCGTGGACGCCGGGGGCCCATCTGGACCTGCACCTGCCCGGCGGCCCCGTCCGCCAGTACTCACTGAGCGGCTCACCCGCCGATCGCGCCACTTGGCGAGTATCCGTCCTCCGGGAAAGCGCCTCGCGGGGCGGGTCACGGGCGGTGCACGAGACGCTGCGCCCCGGTGACGCGGTCGACGTCACCGGGCCCCGCAACGCCTTCGCTCTCGTCAACTCCCCAGAGTCGCAGTACCTGTTCATCGCCGGAGGCATCGGCATCACGCCGATCATGCCGATGATCGAGGAGGTCGCCGCGTCGGGGGCGCGCTGGTCCCTGCTGTACGGGGGCCGGTCCCGGTCGAGCATGGCGTTCCTGTCCGACCTCGCCCGGTACGGCGATCGGGTCACGGTCCGCCCGCAGGACGCATACGGACTGCTCGACCTGGACGCGTTCCTGGGGCCGCCTCGGGAGAACACGTCCGTGTACGCCTGCGGTCCGGAGCCGCTGCTCTCCGCGGTGGAACAGCGCTGCTCCGGCTGGCCGCCGGGAACACTCCGTCTGGAGCGGTTCGCCGCCCGCTCCATCCCGTCCGATGCCGATGCCGCCGACGCCGAAGAAGCCTTCGAACTGGTGCTGCATCGGGCCGGACGCAGCATCACTGTCGCGCCCGGCAGCACGATCCTGGAGGCCCTGGAGGCGAACGGCATGGAACCGCCCAACTCCTGCAGGGAGGGCATCTGCGGAACCTGCGAGACGAAGGTGCTCGAAGGCATCCCCGACCACCGGGACAGTCTGTTGACGCAGGAGGAACGGGACGCGAACGACACGGTGATGATCTGCGTCGGCCGCGCACGCTGTCGGCGATTGGTCCTGGATCTGTGAACGTCGGCGTGGGAGCTGCGGCAACCGCCCAATGAACCTCCACGCCGGGCCCGGCGTCAAGCCGACTCGACAGTCGGAAACTGCTACCACATAGGACACGCTGTTAGAAGGCTATTCAGAAAAAAATTCGCAAGAATCTCACGACGTACTGAACATGCGGCTGAGGGTCCGCGTACTTTTCCGTGAACGCAGGCACCGCGTTCAGGAAAAGCATCGACCGACCCAACGGTCGATACCAACCCCCTGATTCAGAGTGAGGGATCAGTATGTCCAGGGCTCTTCCGAAGTACCGTAAGCGCCGCGTAGCGTTGATCGGCGGCACTGCCGCAGTGGTGTTGTCCGGGGAAGTGATTACCGGCTCCGCTTTGGCCGGGCAGACGACCAAGACGAACGACGATTCCAATGCCACGAAGAGTGCGGCTGCGTCCACGGTGAACTGTCCGGACATCACGTCCCAGCTCTCCGCCGTCCCTGCGGCCGCGCGGACCGAGGTAAACCGCAACCTCGGCCTCCTGAAAACCCAGATCGAGGAGGCCAACAACCGCCTCGCCACCGCGACTGGGCAGGGCGGAGCCAACTTCGTCCAGAACGCCATCCTCAGCCCGCTCAAGGACAAGCGCGTCGCGACCATCAACCGTATGGTCCAGGCCGCTGGCGCCAGCGCCGCGAATCTGCAAGTCGACGCCCTGGCCACCTGCACTGTCGAGAACATCGGCCCGGACAACGGCCAGGCGAATGGAAACAACGGCGACAACTGCGATAAGAACGCGGGTGGTAATGCCGACAAGAATGCGCAGGGAAACAACGGTCAAGCGGGCAACGGCCAGGGCCGCAAGGGCCAGGGCCACCAGGGCCAGCGCAACAACGGCCAGGCAGGCATGGGCCAGGCCGGCAACGGCCAGGCCGGCAAGGGTGAGGGCGGCAACGGTCAAGCGGGCAAGGGTGAGGGCAGCAACGGCCAGGCAGGCAACAATCAGGCAGGCAACGGCCAGGGCGGCATGGGCCAGGCAGGCAACGGCCAGGGCGGCATGGGCCAGGCAGGCAACGGCCAGGGCGGTAAGGGGGCGGACAACGCAGGTCGCAACTGCGGTAACAACAACGGCGGTAACGGCCAAGCGGGCAACGCCGGCAACAACGGAGGGGGCAAGGAAGCAGGCGCTGGCGCAGGGGCAGGCACCGCGAACACGGTCAACTGTCCGAACATCGCGTCCCGGGTCTCTGCCGTCCCTGCCGCCGCGCGGGCCGAGGTCAACCGCGACCTGGGCCTCCTGAACACCCAGATCGAGGAAGCCAACAACCGCCTCGCCACCGCGACTGGGCAGGGCGGAGCCAACTTCGTCCAGAACGCCATCCTCAGCCCGCTCAAGGACAAGCGCGTCGCAACCATCAACCGCATCGTCAAGGCCATCGGCAGCACCGCCGGAAAGCAGAGGGTCGAGGC
>NZ_JBEPBI010000255.1:0-10957 GCF_040299045.1 Streptomyces sp. NPDC001027 | reverse complement strand
GGACGGAGGAACTCCCACTCCTCATCGGACAGTTCATGGCGACGTATCACCCGACCATGATCCACCACTCAAGATCAATTGAAGACACGACCTAGTAGGACTCCGTTAGGTCTGTCTCGGTCTTGATGTCGTGTGTGGCCTGCTGGGCAGGGGCTGGTGGCAGGTGGTGCAGATGCCGGTCCAGCACCTCAGGACGTCTTGGAGG
The DNA here is from genome assembly GCF_040299045.1 of Streptomyces sp. NPDC001027. Classification (NCBI taxonomy): domain Bacteria; kingdom Bacillati; phylum Actinomycetota; class Actinomycetes; order Kitasatosporales; family Streptomycetaceae; genus Streptomyces; species Streptomyces sp. NPDC001027. Next base: position 10,752 of record NZ_JBEPBI010000255.1, on the reverse strand, counting down.
GCGTCGAGGGTCTGGTAGAGAGTGAGCCCGGTGTGGGTGCTTTTGGGGCCAGCCGCTGTTCGGTGAGAAATGCGTGGGCGGCGGTCACGAGGGTGGCGTGGCGGTGCCAGCCGGGCCAGGAGCGGCCTTCGAAGTGGTCCAGGCCCAGGCCGTGTTTGAGTTCGCGGTAGTCGTGCTCGATGCGCCAGCGGACTTTGGCCAGGCGGACCAGGTCGGTGATCGGGGTGTCGTCCGGCAGGCTGGACAGCCAGTAGTCGGTGGGGGCCTCGGCGTCCTCGGGCCACTCGATCAGCAGCCAGCAGTCGGGCAGTACCCCGTCCCACCAGCCCTGTTCGGCCGAGGCGGCAGCCCGGATCGGCCGCTCGACGGCCTTGCCGGCCGGGCGGACACGCACGGCGGCGAAAGGGGACCGTAACTCTCCTCGCGAGCCCTGCCGCCAGGTGAGGGAGGTGAACGCCTCCTGCCCGAGCCCGGCCGCCAGGGCCGCAACCGAGGGTGCGGGCCGACGGTAACGGGGCTGGGGCCAGCAGCCGACCGGGCCCTTGCGCTCCGGGGCCACCGGCTTCACGTCGAACGGATGGGCGCTCACGTCCGCGCGGACGGCCAGCACATAGTCAATCCCCCGCTCTGCGAGGCCGGCTCGCAGGTGGGCATTGGCGCCGTAGGCGGCATCGGCCGCCACGACCGGCGGGCTCATGCCCCAGCCGGCCAGGGTGTCGAGCATGTCCAGGGCCAGCCGCCACTTCTCGCGGTGCACGACCTCGGGCGGGACACGGGTGGCGGTGCGGCGTTCGGCGTCCGCGGCCCACTCCCTGGGCAGGAACAGCCGCCACTGCAGCGGGCAGGACGCGGTGTCGCTGGCGGCGTGGACGCTGACCGCGACCTGACAGTTGGCGCGTTTGCCCAGGGCCCCGCAGTACTGCGGGGCCACCCCGGCCGACATCCGGCCGTCCTTGGGCATCGACACGTCATCGATCACCCAGGCCGTCGGATTGATCAGCGGCAGCATACGCTCTGCTATCCGCCGCTGCACCGGCACCGGGTCCCAGGTGGACTGGTTCACGAACTGCTGCAGATTCTGCTCGTTGCCGTCCGGCAGCCTCGAGGCCATCGCCTGGATCGACTTGCGGCGGCCGTCCAGCATCAGTCCCCGCAGGTAACAGTCGCCTTTGGCCCGCTGGTCCTTGCGCGGCACCGAGGCGAACACATCAGCTACGTACAACGCCAACGTCGCCCGGACACGGTTCACTTCAAGTGCGTCCATCCGTCCAACATGCCCGAGAACAGGCCGAACCCGAAGACCTAACGGAGTCCTACTAGGGACGGAGGGACCCTCCTCGCTGGCGAAGTCGCCGATCCAGCCGGCGCGCAGAGCGGTGACGGCGTCGGGCTGGTGCTTGCGGACCAGGCCGGTCAGACCCAGCGGCTTGCCGGTGGCGGGATCGGTGTCGCCGTAGGCGGCGTCCACCGGCCACTCGTTCGAGGTGTCGCGGAACATGCCGGGCTCCCAGAAGAAGGCGGCGTCCGCGTCGGAGCCCTGCTGGCCGAGCCAGCCGCCGTCCCACCAGATGTCGTCGATCTTTCCGTACTGCGTCACCAGCTCCTTGACCTGCTGGTACACCTCGTTCTTCATGATCCGCGCGTTCTCCTTGTGCGCGGGGTCGGTGGTGTAACCCCACGCGTTGGGCAGGCAGTTGACGCCGCGGACGTCGTAGTAGCCGGGGTAGCGCCAGTTCAACGGGGAGAAGTACAGGCCCACCTTCAGCCCGGCATCGCGAACGGCGGTGACGTACTGGCCGACGAAGTCCTTCTGCAGCGGCGCCTGACCCGCGTGCCAGGCGTTCGGATGGGTGGACGGCCACAGCGCGAAGCCGTCGTGGTGGCGGGTGGTGAGCACGGTGTACCTGGCGCCCATGTCCTTGGCCAGCTGGGCCCAGTCGGCCGGGTTGTACGCGCTGCCGGTGAACTGTTCGCCGGTGGCGTCGGTGACGTACTTCTTGTAGTTCTCCGGGGTGACGGCGGCGTTCTCCATGTACCACTCGCCTTTGGCCGGGCCGGAGTAGGGGCCCCAGTGGATGAACATGCCGATCTTGGCGTCCTGCAGCCACCGGACCTTCTCGTCGGACTGCTGCTCGATCCCCAGGTCGAGCTCGGGGATGCGCAGCGGCGGCAGCGGCAGGGGCTGGGAGGAGGAGGCCTGTGCGGGGCTCGCCAGGGCGGGTGTGACGACGGCGGCGACCGTCATGGCCGCCATGCCCATCAGCACTCTTCGTCGTGTGAGCGGTTCTGACAAGGGAGATCTCTCCTGACTGTCCATGAGGACAGCATGGACCGAACAGTGACTCGGCATCCGAGCCCAACAGATCGGATGAGTCACCTATGGACGATGGATGCAGGGGAGCCGCACGAAGGGGTACATCTCACCGGTATGACACAGAACGCATTAACAATCATGACGTCAACCGTGTCCAGAGCCTGGACGAAAAAAGCACTCAGAACGCAGTAACGGCCGAGACAGCGGGGACCCGATTCGCCAAACATCGGATGTTACGGCTCTTGACGCGCCCTTAAGCCCCCTCTACCGTCCGGCAACGGAGTCGCACACACATCAACATTTCCGAACCCCTGTCGAGGAACTCGATGCTCAGACGCACCCTCACGCTCGTGCTGGCCGCCACGATGAGCTTGTTCACCCTGTTGGTGACCGGATCGCCCGCCCAGGCCGCCCAGGTCACCGTGTCGAACGCGACCCAATTCACCGACACGGACGGCAATGTCGTCCAAGCCCACGGTGGTGGGGTTATCAAGGTCGGCTCCTTCTACTACTGGTTCGGTGAGAACCGCAACGCCGACAACACCTTCAAGGCCGTCTCGGCGTACCGCTCGACGGACCTGAAGACCTGGGAGTCCAGGAACAACGTCCTGACCCAGGCCAGCGCCCCCGAGCTGGCGTCCGCCAACATCGAGCGGCCCAAGGTCGTCTTCAACTCCACCACCGGCAAGTTCGTGATGTGGATGCACAAGGAGAACGGCACCGACTACAACCAGGCCCGCGCCGCCGTCGCCGTCTCCGACGCCGTCGACGGCGGCTACACCTGGAAGGGCAGCTTCCGCCCGCCGTCCGGCACCACGTCCCGCGACATGACGCTGTTCAAGGACGACGACGGCACCGCCTACCAGATCACCTCCGCGGCCGGCAACGCCGACCTGTAGATCTGGAAGCTCACCGCCGACTACACCGGCTACGACAGCCTGGCCGCCAACCCGTGGTCCGGCGCCTTCCGCGAGGCTCCCGCGCTGTTCAAGCGGGACGGCGTCTACTTCATGCTCACCTCCGCCAACAGCGGCTGGAAGCCCAACCAGCAGAGGTACGCGACCGCGACCAGCGTCACCGGCCCGTGGACCGCGATGGCCGACGTCGGGGACGACACCGGCTACGGCTCCCAGACCACGTTCGTCCTGCCCGTCCAGGGCGCCTCGGGCACCTCGTACCTGTACATGGGCGACCGCTGGGGCAACTCCATGGGCGGCGCCGTCAACGACTCCCAGTACGTGTGGCTGCCGCTGACCTTCCCCACCCGGACCACCATGAGCATGCCGTGGTACCCGCAGATCGCCCTCGACACCGCCGCCGGCACGGTCACCGGCGTGGGCGGCGGCCCCTATTACACCCTGGTCGCCCGGCACAGCTCCAAGTGCCTCGACATCTCCGACAGTTCGGCCGCCGACAGCGCGGTCGCCCTCCAGTACACCTGCACCGGCGGCCTCAACCAGCAGTGGCGCCTCCAGGACGCGGGCGGCGGCTACGTCCGCGTCCTCGCCCAGCACAGCGGCAAGTGTCTGGACGTCGCGGGCGCCTCCACCGCCGACGGCGCCTTCGTGAACCAGTACCGCAGCACCACGGGCGCCAACCAGCAGTGGCAGTTCCAGGACCAGGGAGGCGGCCGCTACCGGCTGGCAGCCCGGCACAGCGGCAAGTGCCTGGACGTGAAGGACGCCTCCACCGCCAACGGCGCCCGGCTCATCCAGTGGACCTGCGGGACCGGCGCCAACCAGCAGTTCCAGCGCAGCACTCCCTGACGACGGGCGCCGAGGCCCGGCGGGCGGCCCCACTGGAATCCGCCGGGCCTCGGCGCACCTTTGCCACGCCCCAGGCGATGCCCGCGCAAAGCGCGCAGAACATGCGGCGTCCCGGTCTCTGTACGGCGACTGTGCGGCGACTGTCGATCTCGGATGCGGTGGCGAAGGGCGCTGCGGCCCATGCGCAGCGCCCCGGCTGCGGCCGCCCCCCGAACCGTGGTGGGCGGGGTCAGACGGCGGTGGGGAATCGGTCCCAGACACGGTGACGGGCCAGCAGCGGAGCCATCGCGGTCAAGACCGCCTCCCCGCTGTCGGCAACGACGACTCCGGGCGCGTCGGACGGTACTGCGGCCGCCTGCAGGACGGCTTCTGCGCCGGCCCAGCCGCCGATGACCTTGGCGTGCCGGAACGCCTCGGCGACCAGGAGCAGCAGGCGGGCGTCGTGCGTCGCCCGGCCTGGTCCGGACGTGCTGGCCCTGGCGTCCCGGGAGCCGTGGGAGTCGCCGCCCGGGGCGGGTGCTCCGGCGATGACGACGGCGTCGAATTCGACCGAGCGGGCGGTGGCGAAGGTCCGCTGGACGGTGATCGCGTCGCCGTCGGTGTCGAGTTTCCCTCCGGCCGGTGCGATGACCAGGGGGGTCATGCCCGCGTCCTGCACGGCCCGGCGCAGGGCCCGCACGCCGTCGGCGTCGGTGGAGCCGTCGGTGACGATGCCGATGATCCGGCCGTCGGCAGGCCACTCCTGGCCGACCTGGGACAGGGCGGGGCTCGGCTGCACGTCGGCCAGCGGCTCGGCGGCTTCCGGGACGGGGAGTCCGAGACCTGCGGCGACCCGGGCGCACAGCTCGGAATCGAGACGGGCCAGCGCACGCAGCTGCCGTTCCTTGACGGCGTTGCTCCAGCACTTGCCGAGCTCGAAGGTGTAGGCGGCGATGATGTGCTCGCGTTCCACCGAGGACATGCTCAGCCAGAACAGCCTGGGCTGGCTGAAGTGGTCGGCGTAACTGGCCGGGGCGTCCCGGACCTTGCGGCCGGCAGGCACTTCCACCGGTGTCTCGACGAAGGCGCCGCTGTCCGCTCCGGCGAAGAAAGGGCAGCCGCCGTCCAACGAGTTCGGCTTGTAGGGCGCCACCCCGGTGTGCACGGCCTGCTGGTGGAAGCCGTCGCGCAGCATGTCGTTGACGGGCGCGTGCGGCCGGTTGATCGGGATCTGGTTGAAGTTGGGTCCGGCCAGGCGCGTGATCTGCGTGTCCAGGTAGGAAAAGAGCCGGCCGGCCAGCAGCGGGTCGTCGGTGACGTCGATGCCGGGCACCAGGTGGCCGACGTGGAAGACGACCTGCTCCGTCTCGGCGAAGAAGTCGCTCGGGTTGCGGTCGAGGGTCAGCAGGCCGACCGGCTGGATCGGGGCCAGCTCTTCGGGGACGATCTTCGTCGGGTCGAGCAGGTCGATGCCCTCGAAGGTCTGTTCCGGGGTGTCGGGGAAGGTTTGGAGGCCCAGTTCCCACTGCGGGTAGGCGCCGCATTCGATCGCGTCGGCGAGGTCGCGCCGGTGGAAGTCGGGGTCCACGCCGCTGGTGATCTGGGCTTCCTCCCACACCAGGGAATGCACTCCCAGCCTGGGCTTCCAGTGGAACTTCACCAAGGTCGTGCCGCCTTGTGCGTCGACGAGGCGGAAGGTGTGGACGCCGAAGCCCTCCATGGTCCGAAACGCCGGGGGATCCCCCGGTCGGACATGTTCCACAAGGTGTGGTGCTGGGCCTCGGTGTGCAGGGAGACGAAGTCCCAGAAGGTGTCGTGGGCGCTCTGGGCCTGCGGGATCTCCCGGTCCGGGTGCGGCTTGCCGGCGTGGATGACGTCGGGGAACTTGATGGCGTCCTGGATGAAGAAGATCGGGATGTTGTTGCCGACGAGGTCGAAGACGCCCTCCTCGGTGTAGAACTCGGTGGCGAACCCGCGGGTATCACGGACCGTGTCGGCGGATCCTCGGGAGCCCAGCACCGTGGAGAAACGCACGAAGACGGGCGTCTCGGTGTCCTTGCGCAAGAATGCGGCGCGCGTGACGTTCTCGGCGGTGCCGTAAGCCTGGAAGACGCCGTGAGCGCCGGCGCCGCGGGCGTGGACCACGCGCTCGGGAATGCGCTCGTGATCGAAGTGCATGATCTTCTCGCGCAGGTGGTGGTCCTGCAGAAGAACCGGCCCGCGGGCGCCCGCCTTGAGTGAATGATCGGTGTCGTGGAGCCGGGCGCCCTGGGCGGTGGTCAGGTAGCTGCCGCTCTGCGCTTTACGGGTGGGTTCCGCGCCGGTGGGCTGGCCGGTGGGACTGACGGTCTCGGGGGTGCCCTGATCCGCTTTGGGCGGGAACGGCCCCCGTGGCTCGACGGGCTCCTCGACCGGCGTCGGCTCCGGCGACGGTGCACCGGGGACGCCCTCGGCGGGGCCGTCGTCGCCCAGCGCTCGGGTCAGCTTCTCAGCTGCGGCTTTGATCGGGTTGGGCTTCGACATCGTTCCTCCGAGCTCGGGGACTGCCTGCCTCGTCACGAGCCAGGACTGCCTGCCTCGTCACGAGCTTTGACCGCCGCAGGCAGCGTCGTAACAGGAGCAGGACCAACATCCGCCCAACGCCGCGCAGCCGTCTCCGGCCGCGCAAGTACCCCTCAGCAGCCACTGCAATCAGGTGAGCCCGGTTCGAGCGGCCGGGGCCGGATCGAGAGGCGGGTCGATATCGACGCTCCGGCAGCGGCCTGGCCAGGAGCCGGACGTGTTCGCGGGAACCGGTCCGCGACACGGCGGCCGCCGACCCGCGAACGCAGCGGGGCGGACCGTCGCCTACCTGAACCGGGGCGGTCCGGGGACCGTGTGCCGGACGTCCGCCGGCGGCCAGTCGCGCACCGACGAGTACGCTCCGGTCCCGTTCCTCGTCGGGGCCGTCGTTCTCCTGTGCGCAGGCTTTCTGGTCTTCGTCGCGCTCCACCGCAGAAGCAGGGGAACCGGCTGACCCGGTGGACCCGGTGGACCCGGCGTGGCGCCCGCTCCTGGAGGATCACGACGGGGGTGGACGTGGCACGGGCGTCCTTGCCGGGGCCTGGGCTCGGCCCCGGCAAGGAGCCGGTGTCGTCACCCCGTTCTTTCCTCCCCGGTGGCGAAGAACCGGTCCACGTACTGCCCCGGCGCCAGCGTGCTCTCGCGCATGAGGGAGAACACCTCGGCACCGTCCCCGGGCGTCCCGAAGAGGCTGAAGGACTGGGCCAGCTGCGCGTACTCGACGCCGTCGAGATCCTCGCAGTACTCGGCGGCCTCGGCCTCCGCCCGCTCGATCGCCTCGTCCGATGACCGGGCGGTCCACAAGGTGATGCGCTCCTCGTAGACGCCCAGGGGGATGTGCCGGAAGACGCACCGGACGCCGTACCACGACGGGGCGTGCGGGTCGTGCGGGTCGTGCGGTCCGGGGCTTGCTGACATGACGGTTCGGTTCCTCTGGTCGGGGTCTCGGGCATGCCGGGTCGGGGCTACGTCCGGTCGACGTGGTGCAGGACGACGGTGCGCCGGACGCCGGCCTCCAGCATGGCCTGGGCCCGGTGCTGGCCGTTGACGTAACCGGCCTCGCTGGCCGGCTGGATCGCATCGGAGACGCTGAACAGGGAGGCCAGCGCCTCGGTCTGCCACCGTGTGGCGCCGGCTGAGGCGGCGTGGGCGACGGCGAGCTCCGTCATGTCGCCGGGCTCCACGGACTGCACGCGGGCCTGCTCGAGGACCTCGAGCGCCATCGCGTTGACCGCATGCCAGTCGCCGCCGTGATACCAGCAGCAGGTACGGGCCCCTCGACGCGGCAGCACCTGCCTCGTCCAGCGCCGCCACCAGGGCACCCCGGCGGGCATGCACGCCGGCTCGCGGAACGGCTCCGGGCGGGCGAGGCGGGCCACCGCGCACTCGGCGAACACCAGCTGCGGTTCCGGCTCGGTCGGGCGCGGCACGTAGCCGGCGCCGCGGTCCGTGGCGACGGTCGCGCCGACCGTGTCCTGCAGCTCCTCGTGGGTGATCACCGACCAGCGCGGGCCGTGCGGCCGGTAGCGGTCGGCTCCGTCGAACACCACGCGCCGAAAACGGGTCTCCTCCAGTGCGCCCTGCAGCTCCAGCTGCCGCTCCACCCACACCGGCGGCAGATCCTGGTCGGGGCAGTGCTTCTCCCACACCGCGCCTGTGAACGTCTCGACCCCGTTCATCAGGCTCATGCCCTCCTCGCCGGCTATCTGAGTCGCCACGGCGACCGGGCGTGTCCCGGGAGCGGTGAACAGCTGCAGCCGGAACGTACCCGACAGGGCGGGGGCGCTGAACATGTGGTCGTCCACGCTGAGTCGGCGCGGCGCGGCCAGTGTGCGAAGTTCGTCCGGGCCGCCGGGGCGCGGAGCCGGCTCGGGGGCCGGGCCGGTGGGGAGGTCGTCGGTCATTCCCGAATGATTCCCGATCCGGCGACGCCCGAGGCGGCAGAGGCGCGTCTGCGGCACGGCGATGGGGTGCCGCAAGGGGGCGTGTCCGTCGGTGCCGGCTCGATCGCCCGCAGGCTGCCCGACAGCGCCGGCGTCGCGGAACCGTAGAGTGGGAAACGGGCGGACCTCGGACCGCGATGGCGTGTTCGCGCCCCCGCCCAGCACACAAGCCGCCCCCGCAGGGCGACTTGTGCCGGCGCCGGCGCTGCGCAGGGGCGGTCGATCAGGTGTCCGGGTCGGACGCCAGGTGAGATCGGCGTGCAGGCGCTGCCGTCCGAGCCGCGACAGAGTCACCGCAGCCACGCTGGAGCTGTGCGCCGCCTTCCAGGACCGACGGCGGCGATGGCCCGCGACGATCGCAACAGCCAGGGCCGGGGCCAGGGCCAGGGCCCGCGATCGTGTCGGCGGTGAATGAGGCAGGACGCCATCCGTACGCGCGCATGCGGCTGCCCGGACCTGCTGCCGGTGCGTCACCCCCCGGAGTCGCCGTCTGGCTACGATGTCGCGGCCTTGCGCTCCCTGCGGGACCGCAGCCACGAGCCCAGGAACCAGAAGGCCACGATCGACCCGGACGTCACCGCAGTGTTCAGCCAGCCCCGGTAAATGCCCGCGAGGCTGGTGACGAAGCACATGACGACGGTGAACACGGCCCAAATCATCAGCCATCGAGCCGTCTTGGCCATTCGCCTCTGCTCTCGCACAGCCCGAGCATAACGGTGGGCCTCAAGGAGAGCAGGTCAGCAGCCGAAGACGGACCCTGGCCGATCTTGGACCGTGGGACGACGCCGTCCATGAGCTGCATCCGAAGGGGCCGTGCCGCGTAGAACACCGGCGTCACTTCGGCCGAGGGAACGCGGCCGGGAAGAACCCTGGGTGCGGTATCGCGATGTCCCAGGTCCGTCGGGAGCCGCCAATGCCGTCCGCGGAGTTCACCTGCCAGTGCTGCGGTGCAGGGTGGGCTCGGCACAGGCTGCAGGACGCTCGTGCGTGCTTTCGCCACGGGCCGCCGGCGAACTACGGGTGCAGGCGGAGCTCCTGGACATGGCGTTCCTCGCGTGAACGTATCCCGCTGCTCACGTGGCGGGCCTCAGGCGGAACGCCGGACCGGGGACGCTCTCGATGTCCTCCGCCTGCACGGCGTGCCTCTCTTCGCAGCAGAGCCGGACGCCGACGGGTGCGCCGCATTCACGGTGTCGCGTCAGCACAGCCGGTCCCTCCGGGGCGGCGCGGTAGCGGTCGCCCCACTGCAGGAGTCATCCGTCCAACCTCAACACATGCCCGCTCATTGACACTTGGGGCAGGACCAGAGTGTGGGGCGTGATCGCCCCGCAGGATGTCCGGGCATGAGTGTGGGGGCTCCCCGCGGGCACGCCCCCACACCTATCGGATCCGCAGGTTGCTAGCGGTTGGTCCAGCCGCAACGGTCCGAAACAAGCCACTTGTCCTTCTCGAAGATGGCGACGTCCACGGTAACAGCGGCGATTCCGGCCGGGTCGGATGCATAGGAGCTCCAGATCTCGGCGGCGCCCTTCCCTCCGTTGAGGTGGTGCCAGGGCCACTCCTTGATAGTGCCCGCGTTGGTCTTCGTCACCAGGCGAATCGCAGGATGGTGACCGTCGGCAGCCGTGTCGTAAAGGTGCAGTTCAAGGGGATCCACTCTGGTGTTGCTTGCCCAGTAGCCCCACCAGTACCCATAGGAGCCGTCCACCGAGCAGGCCCCTTGGTCAGCGGACGCTGATGGTGCCGATGCCGAAATCAACGCGGCCGCCATAGCAACCGTTGTCAGCACCGCAGGCAGTTTACGCACGCCATCCCCCTCTGTTGATTGACATGAGCACCTTAACTTCAACGATCAACCATGATCAAGCAAATTCTGTGCGAGTTCTGCCGTCCGCTGCGCATCTCGGGTATCGGGCTCCGATTGCACGCACCAGGCAGCGTGCCTGCCCCGCTGCCGTCCCGCACTTTTGCGCCACCGTGCGCAGCACTCTGAGCAGGTCATGGGCCTCGTCCAGGGGCAACACGGGCAGCCGCTCTTCAAAATTTCTCTAGCGGTTCAGGCCCGCGCACGGCGCGGGCGCGGCGCCCGGCTGAGCGCCGGTCACCAAGGCGCCCCGCGCGGAGGGAGTCAGGTGTGAGTAAAGAGCAAAGAGGGACTCCCAGCCGCCCCCCCCACCAATAGGCGGTG
>NZ_JBEPBI010000254.1:0-10971 GCF_040299045.1 Streptomyces sp. NPDC001027 | reverse complement strand
CCCCCGCGCCCGCCGCACGCCCCTCCTCCTCCCCCCCGTGACCGGCGGGCGGGGAGCGTCAGCGTCCGGTGAAGCGCGGCGTGCGCTTCTCGAGGAACGCGGCCATCCCCTCCTTCTGGTCGTCCGTCGCGAACAGGGCGTGGAAGACCCGGCGTTCGTAGCGGATGCCGTCCCGCAGCCCGGTCTCCAGGGCCCGGTCCACGCACTCGCGGGCCGCGCGCACCGCCGCGCCCCCGTACGAGGCGACGGCCGCGGCCGCCTCCCACGCCTCGGGCAGGACCCGGTCGTCGGGGACCACGCGGGAGACCAGGCCCGCGCGTTCCGCCTCGCGGGCGTCCATCGTGCGGCCCGTGAGGACCAGGTCCATCGCCTTGGCGCGGCCGACCAGGCGGGTCAGTCGCTGGGTGCCGCCGATGCCCGGGATCACCCCCAGCCTGATCTCCGGCTGTCCGAAGACCGCGGACTCCCCCGCGATCGCCAGGTCGCACATCATCGCCAGTTCGCAGCCGCCGCCGAGGGCGACGCCGTGCACCGCGGCGATCCGCGGGGTGCGCAGGTCGACGAAGTCCTCCCAGGCGGAGAAGTAGTCCTCCCGCGCCATCTCCACGGCCGACTTCCCCGCCATCTCCCTGATGTCGGCGCCGGCCGCGAAGGCCCGCTCGGAGCCGGTGACGACGACGCATCCGACGGAGTCGTCCGCGTCCAACGGGCGCAGGACGTCCAGGAGTTCGGCCAGCAGTTCGGCGTTCAGCGCGTTGAGGACGTGCGGTCGGTGCAGACGGACCGTCACGACCGCGCCCGCCCGTTCCAGCTTCAGGTTGTCCATGGTGTCGCCTTCCCTTCCCGTCCCCGCTAGGGGCTCACGAGTCCCAGATCGCGCCGTAGGCCGGAATCCCTCGCCGTTCCAGCCCGTGCACCACCTGCCAGGTCAGCTTCTTGTTGGAGATGCAGATCACCGCCTCCGCCCCGAAGTCGCGGTAGGCGGCGTACGCGAGCGCCACCATGTCGGGCTTGCCGCCGCGGGAGGTGTCCCGGACGACGGCGTCCGGCTGCGCGGCGAGGATCTCGTCGACGAGGGCGTCGCCGTAGGTCGCCCGGGGATCGCGGGTCGCCCAGACCAGCCGGGAGGGGACCTCGGCGGCCAGCAGATGCGGCAGGCAGGGCCCGATGCCGCTGCCCGTCGCCACGTACACCACCTTCGTGAACAGGACCTCGATGTTGGCGACCCCGGCGGTGGTGATGCCCTTCGTCCACACCCTCGGGGGCAGGTCGTCGATGAAGGCCCCGGTCCAGTCGCCCGCCCGCGAGACGGTGAGGCGGAAGCCGGACTCCCCGGGGGCCGGGACGTTGGCGAAGGAGTGCCACTCCTTCAGCGGGCTTCGGCTGATCGCGGTCGAGGAGCCGGCGAAGGGCGTCACGCCGTGGTCGAAGCGCGCCAACGCCACATGACGCGAGGGCCGTTCGAGGCGCACGTCGACCTTGCGCAGCCGCAGCCAGGGCAGTGCGACGCTGAAGGTGACCAGCGCCAGGACGGACACCGGCCCGGGTCCGGAAGCCGCCATCAGCGTGTGCGTCCAGAAGAGGGCGAGGGCGGCCCAGCCGCCGAAGCGGTGGATCTTCTCGAAGACGTCGTGACGGCGGGCGCGGAAGGACGGCAGGGCGGTGGCGACGATCACGGCGAGCAGCGCCACCAGGATCCAGCCGACGGCCCGCAGCGAGCCGTCGGTGGTCCGCAGGGTCAGCGCCAGGAACCAGGCCGCGCCGGCCAGCGCTCCGCCCACGTGCAGTCCGCCGAAGTGGTAGACCTTGCCCAGCGTCCAGCGCAGTCGCAGCGGCCAGTGCGTCGGGGCCGAGGTCGCCAGCCGGAACAGCAGGTTGACGACGTACTGCTGGCGGACGAGGACGGCGAGGGCGAGGTTGGCGAGGGACGCGTGCGCCAGGGACGACTCCGACAGGGGCCGACTCCCGTATGCGTAGGCCAGGTTGACCAGCAGCACCAGCGCCGCGAGGCGGTTGTGGTGCATCAGCCGCGGGTGCTTGAGCAGACGCCGGGGCGCGGAGAGCAGCGGGGGCAGCTCGACGGGTCGGCCGGCGGGGGACGGCGAGGCGGGGACGGCGGCGGGGGTGGGGGCTGGGGCAGGGACCGCGGCAGGGGCGGGGACGCAGGCAGCGGGCGCGGGAAGCGGGGGCGGGGACGCGGGCGGGGGCAGGGAGGAGGACGTCGTCATCGGGCGGCCACCGCCGTCCGCTCCCGGGCCAGCTGCAGCAGCGCCGCCTTGTCGATCTTTCCGCGGTCGGTCTCCGGCAGTGAAGTCATGGGCATGACATCCTCGGGCACGCAGTAGTACGGCAGTGCGTCCGCCACCGCGCGCCGGGCCGTGTCGGGGTCCACGTCGGCCGGGCAGACGAAGGAGACCAGGCTGCGGGCGTCGCGCCGCAGGGTCACCGCCCGGGTGCAGCCCGGCACGCCTTCGAGAACCGACGACACGGAGTCCAGCTCGACCCGGAACCCGCGCACCTTGACCTGGTCGTCGGTCCGGCCGAGGTGTTCGAGTTCGCCGCCGGGGGTCCAGCGGCCGAGGTCCCGGGTGCGGAACATCCGGCGTCCTCCGCCGAGGAAGGGGTCGGGGGCGTAGCGCTCGGCGTTCAGCTCGTCGTTGCCGAGATACCCGGCCGAGACGCAGTCGCCGCCTGCCCACATCTCACCGACCTCGCCGACGGGCAGGGCACGGCGGTCGGCGTCGAGGACGTAGACGGTGTTGTTCGGGGTGGGTCGGCCGATGGTGAGCAGCGGCGCGGCCGGGGCGTGCCGGCTCATCGTGTTCACGATGGTCGTCTCGGTGGGGCCGCAGCAGTTGTGGAAGGCGGCGCGGGCGGCCCAGGCGTCGGCGAGCGGGCGCGGGCAGGGCTCGCCGGCGACGGCCACCGTGCGAACCCGGGGGCAGGCCGCCGGGTCGACGCCGGCGAGCACGGTCGGGGTGGCCACGAGCACGGTGGCGGTGCGGGCGGCCGCCGCGATGTCCTTGCCGCGGACGACCAGGGTGGCGCCGTGGGCCAGGCAGCCGAGGATCTCCCAGGCGGCCATGTCGAAGGCGATGTTGAGGAGTTGGGCCACCCGGTCGCCCGGGCGGATGCCGAGTCCGCCGGGTTCGGTGCACAGCAGGTTGGCGACGTTGCGGTGGGTGACCTTCACGCCGTTGGGGCGGCCGGTGGTGCCGGACGTGAACAGGACGTAGCAGCCGTCGTCGGGGCCGATGCGGGGGCGGGGCGCGGGGGCGCGCGGGAGGGGTTCGTCCAGGGCGAGGACGCGGGGGCCGCGCGGTATGCGGGCGAGGTGTGCGCGCTGGGTGAGCACGACGCGGGTGGCGGCGGCCCGGACGACGTGGGCGAGCTGGGCCGCGGGCGCGAGGCCGACGTCCTGGGGGACGTAGGCCGCGCCCGCCTTCAGGATGCCGAGCAGGCCGACGAGCATCGGCAGCGAGCGGCGGACGAAGAGGCCGACGTGGTCGCCGGGGCGGACGCCCTCGTGGGCCAGCCGGGCGGCGAGGGCGTCCGCGTACCGGTTGAGCTCGCCGTAGGTGAGGGTCGCGCCGCGGTGTTCGGCGGCGACGGCGTGCGGGGCGGCGGCGGCATGCCGTTCGACGGCGTGGTGGATGAGCGGGTCCGGGACGTCGACGGCGGGGCCGCGACCGTAGCGCCAGAAGAGTTCCTGGTCACGGGGGGTGAGATGGCGCAGAGGCATGGTGGGGTGACCTCCAGGCTGCTTCGGGATGCAGATGACATGGCCGGCGGTGACGGCTCGCCCGGGGTGCGAACGCCTGCGGGGGCGGGCGCCGTGCGGGTCGTGCGCCGTGCGGTCGTGCGCCGTGCGGGGTCATGCGCCGTGCGGGGTCGTGCCCCAGGCGGGGTCGCGCCCCGTGCGAGGTCGTACCCCGTGCGGGGTCGTGCGCGCACTCGACTGTAACGGCGGCTTTTCAACCATCAAGCATGCGCAACCGGTCATCCACTGCACGGAATGAGTCACTTGTGGCGTCTTCGTCCACAGGGGCAACGTTCGTACGGGTCGGCGACGACTCAAGGGCGGGGCTCTCTGCGCCTCACTCCGGGAGGCGGCGCCCGGGGAGGTCGCCAGCACACCGCCGTAACAGGAGGCCGCACGGCGCGTAACACGCACGACGCACGCTGGAGGGCATGCCGACCGCCTCGACGCCCACCCACTGCCCGTACTGCGCCCTGCAGTGCGGGATGGCCCTCTCGCCTCTGCCCGCGGGGGGCGTCGAGGTGGTCGAGCGCACCGGGTTCCCGGTGAACCGGGGAGCGCTGTGCGGCAAGGGGCGCACGGCGGCCGCGGTGCTGGCCCCGGGCGTCCGGCTGACCTCGCCCCTCGTGCGGTCCGGCGGCACGCTCGTGCCCGCCTCCTGGGACCAGGCGCTGGACCGGATCGCCGCGGAGCTCGACCGGGTGCGCACCGCGCACGGGGCCGACGCGCTCGGCGTGTTCGGCGGCGGCGGGCTGACCAACGAGAAGGCCTACGCGCTCGGCAAGTTCGCCCGCGTGGTGCTCGGCACCTCGCAGATCGACTACAACGGCCGGTTCTGCATGTCGTCCGCCGCGGCGGCCGGAGTGAAGGCGTTCGGACTCGACCGGGGACTGCCCTTCCCGCTCGAGGACGTCCCGCGCACGGGCTGTGTGATCCTGGTCGGCTCCAACCTCGCCGAGACCATGCCTCCCGCGCTGCGGTTCTTCAGCGAACTGCGGGAGAACGGCGGCACGCTGATCGTCGTCGACCCGCGCCGCACCAGGACCGCCGAGCAGGCGGACCTGCATCTCGCGCCCCGGCCGGGGACGGATCTCGCGCTGGCGCTCGGACTGCTGCACCTGATCGTCGCCGAGGGACGGGTCGACGAGGAGTACGTGCGCGAGCGCACCGTCGGCTGGGAGGACGCCCGGGCGGCCGCCATGGCCCACTGGCCGGAGTACGTGGAACGGATCACGGGGGTGTCCGTTCCACAACTCCGGGAGGCGGTCAGGCTGTTCTGCGAGCACGAGGCCGCGATGGTGCTCACCGCGCGCGGGCCCGAGCAGCAGTCCAAGGGCACCGACACGGTCGGCGCGTGGATCAACCTGTGCCTGGCCACGGGCCGGGCGGGACGGCCGCTCAGCGGCTACGGCTGTCTGACCGGACAGGGCAACGGGCAGGGCGGCCGCGAGCACGGCCAGAAGGCCGACCAGCTGCCCGGCTACCGCAAACTGGACGACCCGGCGGCCCGACGGCACGTGGCCGAGGTGTGGGGCGTGGACCCGGACTCGCTGCCCGGCCCCGGCCGCAGCGCTTACGAACTCCTCGACGCGCTCGGGTCCGACATCCGGTCGCTGCTGCTCATGGGCTCGAACCCGGTGGTGTCCGCGCCGCGCGCCGCGCACATCGAGGAACGCCTGAAGTCCCTCGACTTCCTCGCCGTCTGCGACGTCGTCCTGTCCGAGACGGCGGCCCTCGCGGACGTCGTCCTGCCCGTCGCCCAGTGGGCGGAGGAGACGGGGACGACGACCAGCCTGGAGGGCAGGGTGCTGCTGCGCCGCCAGGCGGTCACCGCCCCGGAGGGCGTGCGCACCGACCTCGCGGTGCTGCACGAACTGGCCGCGCGGCTGGGCGTCGAGAAGGGCTTCCCCGTCGAGCCCGAGGAGGTCTTCGAGGAGCTGCGGCGGGCCAGCGCCGGCGGGATCGCCGACTACTCCGGGATCAGCTACCAGCGGCTGGCGGACGAAGACGGGGTGTTCTGGCCCTGCCCGGCCGGTCAGGACGGCCGCCCGACGCCCGGCACCCCCCGCCTGTTCCTCGACCGGTTCGCCACCGAGGACGGCCGGGCCCGGTTCGCGTCCGTCTCGCACCGGCCGAGCGCCGAGGAACCGGACGACGACTACCCCGTGCTGCTCACCACCGGTCGGGTCGTCGCGCAGTACCAGTCCGGCGCCCAGACCCGGCGCGTCGCCGAGCTGAACGCCGCCGCGCCCGGCCCGTTCGTCGAACTGCACCCCCGGCTGGCGGCGCGGCTCGGGGCGGCCGAGGGCGATGCGCTGGCGGTCGTGTCCCGACGGGGGCGGGCGGTGGCCCCGGCCCGGATCACCACGGGCATCCGCCCGGACACCGTCTTCATGCCGTTCCACTGGCCGGGCGCCGGGCGGGCCAACACCCTGACCAACCCGGCCCTGGACCCGACCTCACGGATGCCTGAGTTCAAGGTGTGCGCGGTGCGGGTGGAGCTCGCGGGACCGTCCGTCTGACGATCCCCCGCGCCGACGCGGCGGGCTCCCGCTCCGAGCCTCGGTGAGGCCTCGTCGGAGCCTCGCCGATGCGCCACGGAAGCCGCGCCGAGGCCGCCTCACCCCGGCAGGCGCAGTGCCAGGCCGTCCAGCAGGACGTCCAGGCCGTAGGCGAACTTGCCCTCGCGCAGCGCCTCCGGGTCGGCCGCCTCGGCGGCGGTCGCGGCGTACTCGTTCGCCAGGTGGGCGTAGGGGGCGGCGGCCTGCTGGGCCGCGGGCATCAGGCGGGCCACGAAGTCCGCCTCGGTCTCGCCGGAACGGGCGACCGTGGTGAGCCAGGCCGCCTCGGTGGTGCTCACGCCGATGACGTAACTCAGCACGGGCTCGATGACGCGGCCCGGTTCGGCGAACCCGGCGGCCGTGAACAGCTCGGCCAGCCGCTCCGAGAAGGACATCAGGTTGGGGCCCAGATAGGCGAGTCCCGCCTGGCCGAGGACCGAGGCGAGCCAGGGGTGCCGCAGCGCGGTCGCGCGGAAGGAGCCCGCGGCCTCGGCCACGGCGGCGCGCCAGTCGGACCCGCCGGCCGACGGGACGTGGATCTCGGCGGCGACCTCGTCCACCGCCAGCTCCATCAGCTCGTCCTTGGTGGCGACGTGCCGGTAGAGGGAGGTCGCGCCGGCGTTCAGCCGGGCGCCCAGCTTGCGCATGCTCAGCGCCTCGATGCCGTCGGCGTCCAGCATCGCGACCGCCTCCCGGACGATCGCGTCCCGGCTGAGCGCGGGCTGGTCGGGCTCGCGGCGCCCACGGGCCCACACGGAGGGGACGGGGCGGGGGTTCTTCGTCTCGGCGGCCACGGCTCTGCTCCCGAAGGGGTCGACTGACAGCGGGCGTACATCGTGCGCTTCCAGCGTACAGAGTTCCCCACTTGCGCACACCGTTCCGCGCTGCGTACAGTGTTCGCATCGCACGGAACAGTGTGCGCAACACGGGAACGCCGTGCGCACGAAGACGAGCGAGACGCACGACGACCGACGAGACGCACGAAACGAATGAGACGAACGAAAGGACCGGACGTCATGGAAACCCGTAGTCCTCGCCGCTGGTGGATCCTGGTCGTGCTGTGCCTGAGCACGCTGGTCCTGACGGTCGACAGCATGGCGCTGACCGTCGCGGTCCCCTCGATGACCGAGGACATCGGCGCGAGCGCCCAGGACACCCAGTGGATCCTCGACTCCTACATCCTGGTCTTCGCCGGCCTGCTGCTGACCTCGGGAAGCCTCGGCGACCGCTTCGGCCGCCGGCGGGTGATGCTGATCGGCCTGTCCCTCTTCGGGGCGGCTTCCCTGGCCGCGACGTTCTGCACCGCCCCCGGCGAGGTGATCGCCGTCCGCACCGCGATGGGCGTCGGCGGGGCGCTGATCATGCCGTCCACGCTGTCGATCCTCATCACCGTCTTCGACGAGGAGGAGCGCGGCAAGGCAATGGCGGCGTGGGGGTCGGTGTCCATGCTGGGCCTGGTCGGCAGTCCGGTCCTGGGCGGCGTCCTCATCGACCACTTCTCCTGGCACTCGATCTTCCTGATCAACGTCCCGGTCGTCGCGCTCGCCGTCGTCGCCGCCGTGACCCTGATGCCGGAGTCCAGGGCGCCCTGGCAGAAGCCGGACCCGCTCGGCGCGGTGCTCTCCGCGGTCGGCATGACCGCCCTGGTCTGGTGGATCATCGAGCTTCCGCTGCACGGCGCGTTCGGCGGGCGCTCCGCCGTCACCCTCGCGGTGGCCGTGGTCGGACTGGCCGGGTTCGTGGTCTGGGAGAACGTCACCCCCTCGCCGATGGTCCCGCTGGTCCTCTTCAAGCACCGCAACTTCAGCGGCGGCTCGCTCTCGCTGGCCCTGGTGCAGATCGGCAACGGCGGTCTGCTGCTGGTCCTCACCCAGTACCTGCAGTTCGTCCTCGGCTACTCCCCCGTCCGGGCCGGGCTCGCCTTCCTGCCGTTCGCCCTCGCGGCGCTGGCCGGCAACGGGGCGGGCGCGCATCTCACCGGGAAGATCGGCAACCGGTTCGTCGTGCTGGCCGGGATGCTCGTGATGGCCGCCTCCTTCGCCCTCCTCGCCACGGTCGGCGCGGACTCCGGCTTCACCGTCCCCGCCGTGGCCCTGGGGCTGCTCGGCCTCGGCGCCGGACTCGCGATGCCCGCCGCCGTCGCCGCCCTGATGGGCACCATCCCGGCGGACAAGGCGGGGGTCGGCTCGGCCCTGAACGACACCGTCCAGCAGGCCGGCACCGCGCTCGGCATCGCGATCCTCGGCTCCCTGCTGACCAGCGGCTTCGCCGCCGAGATGCCGGCCGACGCCCCCGAGGCGGCCCGGCAGTCGATCGGCGGGGCGCTGGCGGCGGCCGGCGGCGACGGCACTCTGGTGCGGGCGGCCCGGGAGGCCTTCACCGCCTCGATGACGACGACCTTCACGATCAGCGCGATCGGCGTCCTGGCGGCGGCCGTCGTGGCGGCCCTGGTCATGCGGGACGCCGAGCCGCGGCAGCCCGTCGCCGAGGCTCCCGCGAAGGAGCCGCAGCCGGTCGCCTGACCGCCCCGCTCCCGCACCGGGAAAGGCCGGCGCCCCACGGGGCGCCGGCCTTCGGCGTGTCCGGACGGCGGGCGGCCCGTCAGCGGGCGGCCCGTCGGACGGCGGGCCGTCAGCGACCGGCCTGTCGGCGAGCGGGCTGTCAGCGGGCGGTGGCCCAGCCCGGGATCGTGGGCAGGACCTGCTGGGCGACGCGCAGCAGTGCCGTGTCGTCCGGCCGCACGTCGTCCTGGCGCCAGATGGAGAGCTCGTAGGAGCCTCCGCCGTCCTTGACGTCCGGGGCGACGACCAGGGTGCGGGCGATGCCGCCCGGCGCGGACTGCGACTTGCCGCCGCCCAGGTTGAACTGGATGGCGATCGTCGGGCTCGAGTAGAGCACGGCGGGGTGACCCGCGATCGTCTTCGTCTGCGCCTCGCTCAGCAGACTCTGCATGCCGCTGATCGGCAGACCGTCGTAGGAACGCGACAACTTCACCGTGTAGGTGTCCAGTTGGACGGTCCCCTCGGGGGAGGGGATGCTCTTCTCCCCCGTCTCGACCGAGCCGTCGCTGCCGTAGGCGGTCCGCGCGTGCTCCGCCGGCGTGCCGAGGAGCGTCGGCAGGTCCGTGCGGTTGAGCGCGGTGCACAACTGCGTCCCGGAGACGCGCTTCGCCGCCCTCGCGGCCTCGTCGGCCTTCTTGTCCTCGTCGTCGGCCCTGCACATGGCCGGCTTGTCCGCGGCCTTCGCGTCGTTCTGCTGGATCACATACAACGCGCCCCCCAGCGCCCCGACCACCACCAGCGCCGCGATGGCCTGAGCCCATGCGTTCGGGCCCTTCTCGGCCGCGGCCACGTCCTCGCTCATGTCCCCCACTACCCCCGGTACCCCCTGCTCGCGCCGGATGCGCGCGGAGGGAGCGTAGCGGGTGATCAGGCCACGGGGAAGCGGGATCGAGCCACAGCCCGCCACGGCCCGCCCCGGGAGGTCGTCGGGGCGGGCCGCGGCGTGCTGGTCGTGCTCGGGTCGGCGTTTGCCGGTCGGGTCAGTTCACGTTGACGGCGCTCCAGGCCGCCGCCACCGCGTTGTACTCCGCGCTGCCCGCGCCGTAGAGGTCACGGGCGGCGTTCAGGGTCGCCGTCCGCGCGCCCGCGTACTTGGTGGACGACGTCATGTAGACGGTCAGGGCCCGGTACCAGATGGCGCCCAGCTTGTCGCGGCCGATGCCGGTGACCGTCGAGCCGTTGGACGTCGGGGAGTTGTAGGTGACGCCGTTGATCGTCTTCGTTCCGCTGCCCTCCGCGAGGAGGTAGGCGAAGTGGTTGGCGACGCCCGAGGAGTAGTGCACGTCGAGGTTGCCGACCGAGCTGCTCCAGTAGTCGGCCGAACTGCCGTCCTTGCTCGGCTTGTCCATGTAGCGCAGCGCGTCCCGGCCGAACCCGGGGCGGACGATCTTCTCGCCGATGAGGTAGTCGCCGACGTCGGAGGAGTTGTTCGCGTAGAACTCCACCAGCGAGCCGAAGATGTCGGAGGTCGCCTCGTTCAGACCGCCGGACTCGCCCGAATACGTCAGGTTCGCCGACTTCGACGTCACGCCGTGGGACATCTCGTGCCCGGCCACGTCCAGGCCCACCAGCGGGCCGAGCTGCGTGGCGTTGCCGTCGCCGTAGGTCATGCAGAAGCAGCTGTCGTCCCAGAAGGCGTTGGCGTAGTTGTTGCCGTAGTGGACGCGGTTGTACGAGCCCTTGCCGTCGCCCGCGATGCCGTTGCGGCCGTGCACGTTCTTGTAGTAGTCCCAGGTCACGTCGGTGCCGTACTGGGCGTCCACGGCGGCCGTCGCGCGGTCCGCGGCGGCTCCCGTCCCCCAGTGGTTGTCGGCGTCCGTGAACAGCGTGGCGGGGGCGCGGCTGAAGCAGATGCCGAAGATGCACAGGTCGGTCTTGTTCTCGGCGTCGCCGGTGTACGTGTTCCCGCGCGTCGGGTCCTTGAGCTGGTACGTCGATCCGGACGGGGTCGTCTGCAGCGGGACCGTGCCGCCGTACAGGGACTTGCCGTCGCCGGTCGCCGTCTCCAGCGCGTCCCAGGCGTCGATCTGGGCGCCGGTGCGCGCGTCGGTCAGCACGGTGCGGGCGACCGGGTTGCCGAGCGTGTCCA
>NZ_JBEPBI010000253.1:0-10989 GCF_040299045.1 Streptomyces sp. NPDC001027 | reverse complement strand
CCGGCGACGGGCCGGCTCGAAGCAGCATGATCACCGACGAGCACGGCACCCCGCTCGCGATCCTGCTGACCGGCGGCAACCGCAACGACGGCACCCGGCTCATGCCCTGGCTCGATGCGATCCCGCCAGTCCGCGGCCGGGTGGGCCGTCCCCGCCGCAAGTCCGACTCGCTGTTCGCCGACCGCGGCTACGACCACGACATCTCTCGGCTCTGATCGCGGTGCCCAAGGCGGGAGTTGAGCGTTCGTTCCGGTGTGCAGGTCGTGGACTGTGCCGGACGAGCCGCGGGATCGCCTGGAGCCGTTACTTCGGGATGGAGGGACCGGTTCCTACGGTGCCGAGCTCGTCCGCTTCCTGCGCGGATTCGGACTCACCGTCATCGAGGTCGACCGCCCCGACCGCAAGTCCCGCCGCGCCAACGGCAAGTCCGAATCCGTCGACACCTACGCGGCCGCCACCGCTGTTCTGTCAGGCCGTACCAGCGGCGCTCCGAAGGACCCGCGACGGGATCGTAGAAGCCATCCGCGTTCTGCGCGTGGCCCGCAACTCCGCGGTCAAGGCCCGCACCTGGGCTATCAACCAGATCCGCGCACTGACGATCAGCGCCCCCAGAGAGGTCCGCGACAGATTTCGCGGCTTGTCCGCCAAAGACCTGATCAGCGCCCTCGCCCGCTCCGCCCCACCGGAAACCTCGAAGATCCCGCTCACACGACCAGCCGCCCCGAGGCGACTGGCCCGCCACTACCAGGCACTCGACGGGGAAATCAAGGAGGCCGAAGCCGAGATCGGCCCGCTGGTCACCAAAGCTGCCCCCAAACTCCTCGCGCTGCCCGGTGTCGGCGCCGAGACAGCAGGTCAGCTCCTGGAAACCGCTGGTGACAACCCTGAACGTCTCCGCTCCGAGGCATCCTTCGCTCACCTTTTGCGCAGCCTCACCCATCCCTGCGTCATCCGGTCGCACCCACCGCCACCGGCTCACCGCGGCGGCGACCGCCAGGCCGACAGAGCCCTGCACACCATCGTCCTGGTCCGCATGAAGTACGACCTGCGCACTCAGAAATACGTCGCCCGAAGCACCGCCGACGGCCTCTCCAAGAAGGACATCATCCGGTGCCTGAAACGCTTCGTCGCTCGCGCGATCTACCACCTGCTACCCCGTCCGCAACTCACCACCGAACAACTACGCCCCACAGCTTGACGATCTATAGGAGCATCCTCATCGTTGACCGCCGTGGCCTGCCCCTGTCGATCTCCGGCGCGAATTTCCACGACAGTCAGGCCCTCATCCTGCTGGTCCGTGGCATCTCGCCCATCCGCTCACGTCGCGGCCAGCCGGCGCCGACGGCCCGGAAAGCTCCACGCGGACAAGGGCTACGACTACCAGCACCTGCGACGTTGGCTATCCGCCCGCAGCATCCAGCACCGCATCGTCCGTAAGGGGATCGACGGGGCCGACATCGCTGGGCCGTGGAACGCACGGTGTCCTGGCTATCGGGTTGCCGACGACTCCATCGCTGCGACGAGCGCAAGCCCGAACACTTCCTCGCCTTGGCTTCGCTCGCTCAGAAGGCGGCAAAGGTCTCTTCCCGGAGCTTGTCCAGTATGGACAGTCGGCCCTCGGTATTGATCCTCTGCGTGGTGGCCCGGTCCGGGTAGCAGCGCATGAACATTGAGGTGAAGTGGCTACCGTAATGGAGGGATTCAGCGTTGTCCGTACTGAGGGCCGGACGGACCACAGCCTGGAAGTTCGGCTCGTGGAAGTACGCGAAGGCGTACCGTGGCCGGTCGGCGAGCTTCACCTTGTGCGGCGTCGAGAGCAGTTCCCCGCCGGTGATGAGTTGGAAGACGTCGCCGGGGAACACGGTGAAGGTGCGAGGTACCGGCTTCACGTAGGTCCACTTGCTGTCGTCCTCATAGACGCCTGCAGCGCTCTCTTCGGCCAGCCAGTTGCGATTGCGGCGCTCGCCCTCGATCGGGGGCCGGACGTACAGGGCTTGGCCGACATCGTCCTGGGTGGCGATCACCAGCAAGCCGTAGTCGGTGTGGGCGCCGATGCCGCGGTCGTTGGTGGCTGACGCAGCAGGGAAGCGCAGTACCCGCATGTGGTGCCATCCGTCGTCTGTCAGACGAGTAAACGCGCTGATGTCCTGGCCGAGCCCCAGTGCAGTGAGCTGGAGGATCCGGTGGCCGATGTGTCCGGACTGCGTCATGTAGGCGTTGATCGCGCGGCGGTACTGTTGATCCGGCCAGGGTACGGGGCCGTGGCAGGGCCAGTTTTCACCGACGCGGGCGTCTACAGAGGGCACGTCCTTGGTGACTGTGAAGATCTCCGATCCGTCCTGAACGCCGTCGGTTACCTCTTCGCCGGAGGCGACGTAGCCACTATAGGTAAGGTCGCTGATGTGCTTGGATTTTTCGGTGAGAGGTAAATCGAAAAACCTCTTGCTCGCCGCGTAGGCGTTGGCGTTGACGGTTTCCTGCGCTGGCTCGACGGCGACCTGGTAGATGCCGTCCCGCTTCCAGGATTCAATCATCTTATTTCCGAGTTGCACGTCTTGTGACGTCCCGGTGACGATCTTCGGTATGTCAAACGTCTTGAGGCTGTTCAACTTAATTCCCTTCCGTGGCTGGAGAAAAGAATTGCGCGGCATCGGGATGGCTGGCAGATCTTCTTATTCCCGGAAGTGGCACGGTCGGCCATCCTTCACGGCGCGGGCAAGGCCGTCTAGTGAGGCGGTCGTGCATGGTATGCGGCATTCTTTAATACGGGGTTACTGACTCAATCCGCCAGCGCTTGAACATGTACGGGAACAACGCGTTGGCTTCCCTTAATGCAACGGGGGCGCCCTGTGCTTGGTCAGTTCCGACAGGCGTCACCACGAGTCGGCGGTTCCGGCGGAGGACGAGCAGGCCGTCGTCCGACAGGGTGTACTGGAAAGCCCGGGTTCCGTCGCCGGCGGCATAAATGCATGGATTCACTTCGTGCCCGAATATCCTGTCGAATTCCAGGCACAATCCTGGATCGGCATGGTTGCGCAGTAGTCCGTCCGCATCCAGATGCCACAGCTGGGTAGGCGTCTCCGCGCAAGAGGAGGTCACCACGGTGGTGCCCGCTCTCGGGTCCTGGTGGGCGATGTCCAAACACAGTCCGCTTCCGGAGTTGCGGAAGCGGACTGCCGCACCGGGGGTGAGGCGGTTACCGGCGGGCGTGGTGCGGGTAGGCGCGGCGCCTACGGCGTCGGCAACGGTTCCGGGGGCGTGCGGGCTGCCCCCGACGAGGATCCAGGTGAGCACCCCGGCTAAGGTCCCTAACACCGCGCCCATCCAGCCGAAGCGAATGCCTGCTCGGCGACGAGCCGCTCGCCGCGCCCTGCGCATCCCGACGTGTACTGATGGCGTGGATGTGGTGACGTCTGGTGGCGGTGGTTCGGCGGCCGGTTCGGCCGTGGACGCACCCGAGCGAGCGCGGCAGAGAGCGAGGTAGTCCTTCACTCGGAAGCCCAGAACGGCTTCGGCGAGGAGGAGGGGGAGTCGTCCCGGCCCATGATCGAGTTGGTCGGCTGCGGTCCGGCAGTAGGCGCACTCCGTGAAGTGCTGTTGCAGGTCGGGCAGGGGTTCTGCGATCTGGCTGCGGCTGACGGCGACGTCGATGAGGCGGGTGTAGCGGCTGCAGGCCGGGTCACGCGCCAGGTCCACATGGGCCTGAAGGCACCCGGTGCGTAGCTGGCAGCGGGCCTGGCGGAGCTTCGAACGGGCCGTTTCCATACGGAGCTCGGCGTATGAGGCGGCCAACGGGAGGTCCTCCGCCTCGACTTCGGTGTGCCACAGCAGTAACTGCTGTTCGTCCGGAAGCTGCCGGAAGGCCTGCAGTAGCAAACGTCGGTCCCTGCGGAGTGAGACTGCCGGCGGCTCGCGTCCGTCTGATCCGGTGCGCAGGCCGTCACTCAGGTCGAAGCGCCGCCCGTCGGCATCCCACCGCTGAGCGGAGTCGATGACCTCGGAGAGCAGATGAGAGCGCCAGGGCCATGCCCGCTCGGACGAGGTGTCGAGCCCTCGCCGGAAGGCCGATCCTGCCAAGGCAATGGCAGCCTGAGCGGACGTCGTGCACAGCGTCGCGTACTCCAGGACGGGCGCCCGATGCTGGGCGATCAGCTCTAGCACAAGGCCTGAGTTCGTGTCGTCGGTGAGACCCAGCCGCTCACCGGCCACGGCATACCCGCAGATGGGGAACAGATGCATCCGGTCTCCGTCGCCGCGGATTCATCCTGGGTTGCCCGGTGATGAACACGTCGTCACGGTTAAGGGCACTCCGACGCAGCCCATAGCTCACGTCTGCTTCGTGGCCGTAGATGTCGATGTGCCATAGCCGGGGGGGCGTCCAGCGCGGCGGTGACGGCCTGCTGGGTGGCGCGGCTGATGGGGCTGCGGAAGTCACTCCGACTCTGTCACGCCGTGGCAAGATGTCGGCGGGGCGGCTCAGAGTGCGGTGGGGTAATCGGGTCGTGCACATAGCATCGGGCTCTCTCTGTGCGGATGCTCGGCTAGCGACTCGGGTCAGTCGGCAACGTGGACCTGTGTAAAGCAGAGAAGATCAAGCCGCTGAGGTTGAACATCGAGGTCAGGGTTGGTTGCGTTCAGATCAGCAGCCATTGCCTTGCTCTGTGCGAGTGGTTGCAGTGCGCAGCGTCGATGAGGGAACGGCTAGGCGGCCAGAGCCCGTCACGGCCTGCGCGGACTACACCGGTGTGGTGGCGAGGAGGGCACCCAGGTGCCCGGTGCTGGCGATGCACGGGCCCACCGCTTCTCGGAGATGGTGTTGGCTGGGACGGATACGACATCCGCGCCGACGCTTGTGGCACCGCACGGAACGGCCCGCGATCAGCGCAGTGTGGGTGGCCCGTCTGGCGCGCTGCCCACGGTCGGGTGGTAGAAGTGGCATGGCGGCAGTAGTCCTGGGAAGGGAGTTGCGCGGGATGTTGCCCAGCCTTGCACGTGAAGCGAACCCTGTGAGGGGTAAGAAAACTTCCCCCGCTTGCCATCTGTTCACGTACTCTCGGTTGTGGCTACGGTAAGATTTTCATAGTTTGAGTTCATGTCGGTGATGTGACATTCGTTGACCCGCGAGTTGTAGACGGCGATGACCCCCTGGGTGACCGCTTCCTGGTCTTCGCGCAGGGCTGCATCAACACCAGCGAGCGGTGCAAGTCCACTGGCTGTGAGGTTGTCGAGCCAGTCCGGCAGAGGGCCGGCGCCACGGGCCGACTCGGGTAAGCAGGCCGCGTCTCCTCCCGTCACCGCCTGAGCCGCTCGTTGCGGGTGACGGTGACTTCCAGGACTTCTGCCGCTGTAAGAGGTCAAGTGTCCGCCCGGCGCCCGAGCATGGGGAGGGCGGCCGCTGCCTGCGCCTATACCTCCGAAGCCGCGTCCTGACCGCGCCCGCCGCAACGACCTGGATCCCCTACGGCGACCTCCACCACTACGCCCACCCCATCAGGCGATGGAACTACCTGTGCGCACTCGAACGCCACCTGTCCGCACCGCACTTCACACACCGCTGGTGCACCTTGGGTGTCGGAACACGTTGTCGACCATACGGCACGGCTGGGCGGACCGTTCGTCCACCAGTCGCCCAGACGGCGACAGGCCATGGTCAAGGGTTGTCTCCAGCCCGTTGCGCCGACAGCCCGGAGACTTGATGATGTTGCGGATTGATCGCACCTGTTTGAACTTGTGAGAGCTTGATGTTGGAGATCGCGGAATCCGGCCGTACGATGCTGCTCTCAGGGCCGACGATCAGCTACGCCGTCCATCTCACCGAGGGCGACGAGTTCCTGCATCTGCACTGGGGCCCAACGATCACGCTCGCCGAGGCCCTCGCCGAACGTCCGCTGTCGGGCTTCTGGCCGTTCGAGTCGATGCTGGACGGTCGCGAGGAGTACCCGGTGGAGGGCGGTCCCCGTTTCGTCCGGCCCGCCCTGTCCGTGCGCACCGCCGAGCGGCGCGGTACAGAATGGCGCTACGCGGGGTACGAGACCGAGGATGACGAGCTGCGGCTGCGGTTCTGGGACGACGGACTCGCGGTCACCCTGCACTATCGGATGCGCGGCGACGTCGTGGAGCGCTGGGTGACCCTGGCGAATGACAAGGAACGGCCGCTGGAGCTGCTGCGGGCCGACTCCGCCGTCTGGACCCTGCCCTACCGCGAGGGCTGGCGGCTGTCGCGGCTGCACGGGCGGTGGGCTGCCGAGTCGCGGCTGATGCGGTCGCCTCTCACTTACGGGGAGAAGATCATCGGCAGCCGTCGTGGCCACACCGGGCACCAGCACCGGCCCTGGGTCGCCCTCGACACAGACGCGACCGAGGAACGCGGCGAGGTGTACGGCTGCGCGCTGGGCTGGTCGGGCTCCTGGCGGATCGCCGTGGCTCAACTCCCTGACGCACGGGTGCAGATCACCGGCGGCGCTGGCTATGACGACTCCGGGCTGCTGAGCCTGGAGGCAGGGGAGTCGTACACGTCTCCCCTCTTCGCCGGACTGTGGAGCGACGGAGGCTTCGGCGGCGCGAGCCGGGCCTGGCATGCGTACCAGCGTGCGTACGTCATCCCGGACGCAGATCAGGACCGTCCGGTCCTGTTCAACTCCTGGGAGGCTACCGAGTTCGACATCTCGGGGGAGCGGCAGAGGACGCTCGCCCGGCGGGCTGCGGCGATCGGTGTCGAGCCGTTCGTGGTCGACGATGGCTGGTTCGGCAAGCGCGTCAGCGACCGCGCCGGACTCGGCGACTGGACGCCCAACCCGGACCGGTTCCCGAACGGCCTCAAGCCACTCGCTGGCTATGTGCACTCCCTCGGTATGCAGTTCGGCATCTGGGTCGAGCCCGAGATGGTCAACCCCGACAGTGACCTCTACCGCGCACATCCCGACTTGGTGCAGTTCCAAACGGGACGAAGGCGGACGGAGTTCCGTCATCAGCTCGTGCTCAACCTGGCCCGCAAAGACGTCCAGGAGTACCTCTGGGAGCAACTCGACGCACTCCTGACGAGCGCCCCGATCGACCTTGGGGTCCTGAGCCGGGCGGACCAGGTGTGGACCTCCGACAACACCGACCCGCTCGACCGGCTCGCCATCCAGCACGGCTTCAGCCAGATCCATCCCGCGCGTGTGATGGCCGCTTGGGTCACCGACAGCCCGAACACCCAGCCCAACGGCCGGGTCAGCTCACTGCGGTTCCGGTTCGTGAGCGCCATGGCCGGGGTACTCAGTATCGGGGGCGACCTCGCGGAATGGAGTGAGGACGAGCTGACCGAAGCCGGTACCTGGGTGGCGCTCTACAAGGAGATCCAGCCCGTGGTGCAGCGTGGACCTATACCGGCTGCGGGCCCCGCAGGGCGGTCTGAGCGCCGTGCAGTACGTGCATGGGAAGGAGTCCGTGGTCCTCCTGGCTCCAGGCGCAGCACTACGGCGAGCCCCCAGCGGCGCTGAGGCTGCGGGGCCTCGATCCGGCAGCGTCGTACGAGTGCCGCGAAACCGGTGAAGTGCACCGAGGTGCCGTCCTGCTGCACCACGGAGTGAGGACCGGGCTGAGCGGCGACCTGGATGCAGCTGTTCTCCGATTGCGTCGTAAGTGAGCCTCTTTCATCTTCTGTATCCGCATATCAGGAGGGTGTGGACGGCGGCGACGATGCGTCCGATGCGGTTGGTCGAGCATCGGGCTCGACGAAGGAGGCGCCAGGTTTTCAGCTGTGCAAAGGCGCGTTCGCCAGGGGCGCGTAGTCGGGCGTGGTCCCGGTTGTACTGCTGGTAGTGCTCGGGCAGTTCGTGGTGGTAGTAGGGAGTACGGACGGTGGCGCCGGCGCCCTGGTAGGCGCGGTCGGCCAGGACGAGGATCTGTCGCGTTTGGCAGTTCTCGATCACGCCGTGAGCACGGGCGGCGGTCAGGTCGTGAGTGCGTCCGGGCAGGGCCCGCGAGAACCACAGGAGTGTGCCGTCGGGTGCGGCGACGACCTGCACGTTCATGCCGTGCTTCTTGTGCTTTTGGGAGTGTGCGCAGTGAGGCGCTCGTTGTTCGAGTGGAGGTGAAAGACCGCCACCATCGCCCTGTCGCAGCAGGGCGGTTGAAGCTGGGGGCAGCCGTGCGACGTGAGGTCGCGTGATGTGAGTGATCGCAACGATTGAGGGATCGGAGGAGGTGATGTTCGACGTTGCGATCGGGCGAGTGTCCAGACGCTCTCCCCACCGCGGCATGCGACCTGGGTAACCGGGTGGTGTGAAGCCCGCGGAATGGCCCAAGGACTCCTGTGCCATCCGGGAGTTACCGGCTGGGGAAGACCGGACGGGTGAACGTGCAGTGAATTTCCGTATGCGTCGTTATCAGCACCTTCGGGAGATGGATTGCGGTACCGGAGTACAGGATTGGCCGTTGAGAAGCGGCAGGTGGCGACTGGTGAGGCTGTGCCGGTCGCATGGACACCACCATCCCGGCGTAAAGGAAGCACCCACCCCGGTCGGATCTCCGTCACGCGGAACACGGAAACCCCATCAGAGTCCCGACGCCAAGTGCGACGGGTAGGCCGACCGTGAGGAAGGTGAATCCCCTGGTGGGAACAGGAGAGCCCAAGAAGCCAACGCCGGTGCGCCGAAAGGCGACGGGAAACCGACGCGCCATGACTGCTTCCCTCAGCGGTCGCGTCGGCCAACCGGCCGGATACGGGCATCGTGCCCGGCTCAAAAGAGAGCTGACGTGGGCTTGGTGAGTCTGCGATAGATCAACGATGCAAGACGCTGGAACGGAAAGGAACGTTGGACACAGTGGAAGACTGCGAAACGGCCTCGGCCGGACCGGAGCCTGCTGCGGTGAACGGACCTGAAGATGTTCCCTTCGAGTGGGATGCCGTCAACTGGCGTTCCGTCGAGCGGGACATACAGCGGTTGAGGCAAAGGATCTTCGCGGCGGAAAAGGCTGGGGACCATAAGAAGGTCCGCAGTCTGCAAAGGTTGATGCTACGGAGCTGGTCCAACACGCTGGTAAGCGTGCGACGAGCGACCGAGCAGAATACCGGCCGCAAGACGGCCGGAGTCGACGGGAAGACGGTATTGAACTCCTCGTCGAGGGCGGAGCTGGCGGGTGCAATCCAGCGTACGACAACTCCGTGGAAGGCCCGGCCAGTAAGGCGGGTGCATATCCCGAAGAGCAATGGGAAACTCAGACCACTTGGGATTCCGACCATCGCAGATCGTGTCCAGCAGAACCGGGTGCGTAACGCGCTGGAACCCCAGTGGGAGGCACGATTCGAGCCGAAGTCTTACGGATTCCGGCCGGGGCGTGGATGCCACGACGCGATCGCAGCGATCTTCAACGTCGCCCGGGGAAAGAATCCCGGGCGCGTGTGGGTGCTCGACGCTGACCTGAGGGCGGCATTCGACCACATCAACCACGACTACCTTCTCGGCCGGCTCGGAGCGTTCCCTGGGAAGGGGATGATCCGCAAGTGGCTGAAGGCCGGCGTGGTAGAGAAGGGCAGCTTCTCGCCTACGGAGGAAGGAACTCCTCAAGGCGGGGGCATCAGTCCGTTGCTGCTGAACATTGCTCTGCACGGTATGGAAACGGCTGTGGGAGT
This sequence comes from Streptomyces sp. NPDC001027, assembly GCF_040299045.1. Lineage (NCBI taxonomy): Bacteria > Bacillati > Actinomycetota > Actinomycetes > Kitasatosporales > Streptomycetaceae > Streptomyces > Streptomyces sp. NPDC001027. The sequence goes on along the minus strand of NZ_JBEPBI010000253.1, from coordinate 1,373 downwards.
CCGGTACTACACCTCCGGCAGAAATGCCGGGGCGACGCTTCTCGGTTCCCCGGTGCTGGTGAGATACGCCGACGACCAGCTGGTGTTGTGCTACAGCTGGGAGCAGGCGCAGGAGGTCAAGCAGCAGCTTTCCGAGTGGCTGGAGCCGCGCGGTCTGGTCTTCAATGAAGATAAGACCCAGATTGTGCACCTCGATCAGGGGTGTGACTTCCTCGGCTTCAATGTTCGCCGCTATGGGGGCAAGCTGCTGATCAAACCAAGCACTGAAGCTGTGGTGCGAATCCGGCGGCGACTACGCACCGAAGTCCACGCTCGCTACGGCGGAAGCGCGGCATCGGTAGTAGCAACCCTGGCCCCGGTGATCCGGGGATGGGCTAACTACCAGCGGCACGTCGTGTCCAGTAAGGAGTTCTCCAAGCTGGACGACTACATGTGGATGCTGTTGTTCAAATGGGCAATACGCTCTCACCCGAACAAGCCGAAACGCTGGGTGGTCGACCAGTACTTCGGCAGGTTCAATCAGTCACGGAATAACCGGTGGGTGTTCGGTAGCCGGGCAACCGGCAACTGCGTACCCAGGTTCTCTTGGACCAAGATCGTGCGGCATGTGATGGTGAAGGGAACGGCATCTCCGGATGACCCGATCCTGGCCCAGTACTGGGCCGACCGTCGCCGCAAGGCAGCCCCGCCTCCGGTGAATTCTCTCGGCATGCTCCTGCTCAAGCGGCAGGGCGGCCGCTGTCCGGAATGCGGGGACTTTCTCCTTCACGCCTATCATCAGCCGCAGTCCCCCGAGGAATGGGAGCAGTGGCTGACGACGGTCAAGGTTGGGATCCGCAGCCAGCGGATCGCTGTTCGAGGAGTGGAACTAGAAAACCGGCGCATCATTCACGCCTCATGCCTGCCCCGAGAGAAGCGGGAGATGGCAGAGGGGCCGGTATCTCAACCTGTAACGCCAGCAGGACTTGCTTGAGCCGCTTGCGGTGAAAGCCGCCCGGGCGGTTCTGAGGGGGTGCGGCGCAGTAATGCGCCGCACCTACCCGACTGAACCGGGAGGTGCCGGGAGGGCGGGAAGCAGCCCCGACAAAGCCGGGACGTGCCAGTACTGCCAGATGGTGCGGGTCCGGCAAGCGAGACGGAGAGGAGTACGCGAGGAACCGGGCCTTCCCCCGTGAAGGTGGGCACGCGGTTATTGATCACGCGGCGAGCGTGAGTTTAGCGGTGTGGTGTCGGCGTTCGTATGCGTTGGGGCTGAGGTGGCCGTTGGCGGAGTGCCGACGGCGGGTGTTGTAGCGGGTCAGCCAGGCGAAGACGGTCCTGCGGCAGGCGCTGGCGTCGCCGTAGTCGTGGGCGCCTTGAAGGGTCTCGCGTTT
>NZ_JBEPBI010000252.1:0-10999 GCF_040299045.1 Streptomyces sp. NPDC001027 | reverse complement strand
CACCGATCCGCCCCGGTGACGGGCCGGCGACCGTACGTGTCTCCCCCGCGGGCGCGCCCCGCACGCCCGCGGGGGAGGATTGTTGCGGAGGGATGAAATCCGCATCCCCCGGCGTTGGAGCCTTCCGGCAGATCAGGTCAGCTCGAGGAAGCGGAGGCACCGGCGTGAGGGAGCAACGGGGATGGGCACGACGGCTGGCGGGCTACGCCTGGCGCCACCCTGCGGACGTCGCCCTGGCCCTCGGCTCCTCGCTGCTCGGCATGGCCGTGATGGCGCTGGTCCCGCTGGTCACCAAGGTGATCATCGACGACGTCATCGGCGACCACACCCGTGACATGGCCCCCTGGGCGGGGGCCCTCCTCGCCGCCGCCGTCCTCGTCTACGTCTCCACCTACGTCCGCCGCTACTACGGCGGACGTCTCGCCCTCGACGTCCAGCACGACCTGCGGACCGACATGTTCGAGACGATCACCCGGCTCGACGGACGCCGCCAGGACGAGCTGTCCACCGGCCAGGTCGTCGGCCGCGCGACCAGCGACCTCCAGCTGATCCAGGGCCTGCTCTTCATGCTCCCGATGACGATCGGGAACCTGCTGCTCTTCCTGATCTCCCTCGTGATCATGGCGTGGCTGTCGCTCCCGCTCACCCTGGTCGCTCTCGCGGTGGCGCCCGCTCTCGCGTACATCGCGGGGCGCAGCCGGACCAAGCTCCACCCCGCCACCTGGTACGCCCAGGCGCAGGCGGCGGCCGTGGCGGGCGTGGTCGACGGCGCCGTCAGCGGCGTACGCGTGGTGAAGGGCTTCGGGCAGGAGGACCAGGAGACCGGGAAACTCCGCGAGGTGGGACGCCGGCTCTTCGCGGGGCGACTGCGCACGATCCGCCTGAACGCCGCCTACACCCCCGCCCTGCAGGCCGTGCCCGCCCTCGGCCAGGTCGCGATGCTGGCGCTCGGCGGCTGGCTGGCCGTCGAAGGCCACATCACCCTCGGCACCTTCGTCGCCTTCTCCACCTACCTGGCCCAGCTCGTCGGCCCGGTCCGGATGCTGGCCGTGGTCCTCACCGTCGGCCAGCAGGCCCGCGCGGGCACCGAGCGCGTGCTGGAGCTCATCGACACCGAGCCGTCGATGAAGGACGGCGCCAAGACGCTCCCCGCGGACGCCCCGGCGACCGTCGAGTTCGACGACGTCTCCTTCGGCTACGACCCCGAGCGCCCCGTCCTCGACGGCCTCAGCTTCGAGATCCGCCCCGGCGAGACCCTCGCCGTGGTCGGCTCCTCCGGCTCCGGCAAGTCCACGGTCTCGCTGCTGCTGCCCCGCTTCTACGACGTCACCCGAGGCGCGGTCCTCATCGGCGGCCACGACGTGCGCGAGCTCGCCCTCGACTCGCTGCGGGCCGCGATCGGCCTGGTCCCCGAGGACTCCTTCCTCTTCTCCGACACCATCCGCGCCAACATCGCCTACGGCCGCCCGGACGCCACCCAGGAGCAGATCGAGGCGGCCGCCCGGGCCGCCCAGGCCCACCGGTTCGTCGCCGAGCTGCCCGCCGGCTACGACACGAAGGTCGGCGAGCACGGACTCACCCTCTCCGGCGGCCAGCGCCAGCGCGTCGCGCTCGCCCGCGCGATCCTCTCCGACCCGCGCCTGCTGGTCCTCGACGACGCCACCTCCGCCGTCGACGCGGCCGTCGAGCACGAGATCCACGAGGCGCTGGCACAGGTCATGCAGGGCCGCACCACGCTGCTGATCGCCCACCGACGCTCCACCCTCGGCCTCGCCGACCGCATCGCCGTCCTCGACGCCGGCCGGCTCGCCGACCTCGGCACCCACGAGGAGCTCCAGGAGCGCTCCGCGCTCTACCGCCGGCTGCTCACCGACCCCGACGAGCTCGGCGGCGTCTCGCCCGGCCACGCCCAGGCGGCCGCCCCCGGCGAGGACACCTCCGTCCGCGACGAGCTGGACGCCGAGTTCGACGCCGAGCGCGGGGTCACCCCCCGGCTGTGGACCGGCGACCGCGAGCCGAAGGACACGGCACTGTCCGGCACGCCCGCCACGCCCGAGCTGCTCGCCCAGGTCGAGGCGCTGCCCCCGGCCGCCGACACCCCCGGCGTCGACGAACGGCTGGCGGTGCGGCCGGAGGAGTCGTACGGCCTGCGCAGGCTGCTGCGCGGCTTCGGCGCGCCGCTCCTGGTCAGCCTCGCCCTGGTCGCCCTCGACGCCGGCATGGGCCTGCTGCTGCCGGTGATGATCCGGCACGGCATCGACCAGGGCGTGTCCCGGGCGGCGCTCGGCGCCGTCTGGACGGCCTCCCTGCTCGCCCTGCTGGCCGTGGCGGCGCAGTGGGCCGCGCAGACCGGCGAGATCCGGATGACGGGCCGCACCGGCGAACGCGTCCTCTACACGCTCAGGCTGAAGATCTTCGCCCAGCTCCAGCGACTCGGCCTCGACTACTACGAGCGGGAGCTGACCGGCCGGATCATGACGAGGATGACGACGGACGTCGACGCCCTGTCGACGTTCCTGCAGACCGGCCTGGTCACCGCCTTCGTCTCGGTCGTCACCTTCTTCGGGATCATGGTCGCCCTGCTGGTGATCGACGTGCAGCTGGCGCTGGTCGTCTTCGCGACGCTGCCGCCGCTGATCATCGCCACCTACTTCTTCCGCAAGGCCAGCGTGAAGGCGTACGAACTGGCCCGCGAGCGGGTGTCGACGGTCAACGCCGACCTCCAGGAGTCGGTGTCCGGGCTGCGGATCGTGCAGGCCTTCGGGCGCGAGCGGGACGGCGCGGCACGGTTCGCGGAGCGCTCCGACAGCTACCGCCGGGCGCGCATCAGGGGCCAGTGGCTGATCTCGATCTACTTCCCGTTCGTGCAGCTGCTGTCCTCGGTCGCGGCGGCCGCGGTGCTGATCGCGGGCGCGGGACGGGTCGACGCGGCGACCCTCACCACCGGCGCGCTGGTGGCCTACCTGCTCTACATCGACCTGTTCTTCGCCCCCGTGCAGCAGCTCTCGCAGGTCTTCGACGGCTACCAGCAGGCGACCGTCTCGCTGGGCCGCATCCAGGAACTGCTCCGCGAGCCGACGTCCACGCGGTCTGCCGAACGACCCCTCGAGGTGCGCTCGCTCCGCGGCGAGATCGCCTTCGAGGACGTGCGCTTCCGCTACGGCACGGAGGAGGAGGCCCTCGCCGGGATCGACCTGCGCATCCCGGCCGGCCAGACAGTCGCGTTCGTCGGCGAGACGGGCGCGGGGAAGTCGACCCTGGTCAAGCTGGTGGCCCGGTTCTACGACCCCACCGGCGGCCGGGTCACGGTGGACGGCCGGGACCTGCGCTCCCTCGACCTGACCTCCTACCGTCACCGGCTGGGCGTCGTCCCCCAGGAGGCGTATCTGTTCCCGGGCACCGTCCGCGACGCCATCGCCTACGGCCGGCCGGACGCCTCCGACGCCGAGGTGGAGGCCGCGGCGCGGGCGGTCGGCGCGCACGAGATGATCGCCACGCTCGACGGCGGCTACCTCCACGAGGTCGCCGAGCGCGGCCGCAACCTCTCCGCCGGCCAGCGCCAGCTGATCGCGCTGGCCCGCGCCGAACTCGTCGCCCCGGACGTCCTGCTCCTCGACGAGGCCACGGCCGCCCTCGACCTGGCGACGGAGGCCCAGGTCAACCAGGCCACCGACCGCCTGACGGGCCGCCGCACCACCCTCGTGGTCGCCCACCGGCTGACCACCGCCGCCCGCGCCGACCGGGTGGTGGTCATGGACCACGGCCGGGTCGTCGAGGACGGCGCCCACGACGAGCTCCTCGCCCTGGACGGACGCTATGCGCGCCTGTGGCGCACCTTCGTCGGCGCGGCCGAGCCCGAGGAGCCGGTGAGCGCGTCCCGGTGACGGTCGCGCAACCATCGGCACACCTCGGGCGTCCGTACATCAGTACGGGCATCGCACGCGCGGCCGCGGCAGACAGCCGGCCGTCGCGTACGGCGGACGCGGGAGGGGGCCAAGGCCGTGGTCACAGGTGCGGTACGCGCTCGGAGCGCGACGGTCCGAAGACTGACGGCGGCGCTGGCCGTGCTGATCGCGGCCGTGATCCTCGCCGTCGCCGTCCCGGGCAGCGCGCAGGCGGCCACCGCAGGCTCGTCCTGCCCCGGACGCAAGGTGCGCACCCTGTCCTTCTCGACCGGCTCCGTGCTGATCTACCGGGACGGCGGCGTGGTCTGCGCCGTCACCGTCCAGAAGCGGCCCGGCGTCAAGCGGCTCGTCTCGGTGAGCGTCCAGGCGCGCGGGCTGGTCGCCGTGCACAAGTCGCGCATGGACAAACGCAGTTCGCCGATCGCCAAGACGTACGCCGGTCACCGGCGGGTGCGGGTGACGGCAGCGGTGGGCGGCATCGCCTACCGGTCGGGCTGGTTCCTGTGCTGACCCGCGCACCGGCTCTCCGTACCCCGGCGCCTGCGGCGCCCGGCTGACCCGCGCACCGGCCGCGCCGCGCCCCGATGCGTCAACCCCCTCTGGTGTGACCCGTGTTGCTCCGATAGCTTCCGGCGACGCACATCTGTCTCACAAGGAGGGTGCACGCGCATGCGCAAGGCGCTCAGATGGCTGCTCGCGCTCACGGTGCTCATAGGCACGCTGAGCACGGCGGGGGCGGCGACCGCCGCCCCCACGCCGGAGGCCACCGACATCAAGGACCGGCTGCTCGCGATCCCGGGCGTCAGCCTGATCGAGGAGAAGCCGTACCCCGGGTACCGCTTCTTCGTCCTGAACTTCACCCAGCCGGTGGACCACCGGCACCCCTCCAAGGGCGTCTTCCAGCAGCGCGTCACCGTGCTGCACAAGGACGTCAGCCGCCCGACGGTCTTCTACACCAGCGGCTACAACGTCTCCGTCAACCCCGGCCGCCGCGAGCCCACCCAGATCGTGGACGGCAACCAGGTCTCCCTGGAGTACCGCTACTTCACCCCCTCCCGCCCCGCCCCCGCCGACTGGTCCAAGCTGGACATCTGGCAGGCCGCGAGCGACCAGCACCGCGTCTTCGCGGCGCTGAAGAAGATCTACACGAAGAACTGGCTCGCCACGGGCGGTTCCAAGGGCGGCATGACGGCGACCTACTACGAGCGCTTCTACCCCCGTGACATGGACGGCGTGGTCGCCTACGTCGCCCCCAACGACGTCGTCGACCACGAGGACTCGGCCTACGACCGCTTCTTCGCCTCCGTCGGCACGAAGGAGTGCCGCGACCGGCTGAACGCCGTCCAGCGCGAGGCGCTGGTGCGCCGGGAGCCGCTGGAGCGCAGGTACGCGGCGGACGCGGCCGCGAACGGCTACACCTTCACCACCATCGGCAGCCTGGACCGCGCCTACGAGGCGGTCGTCCTCGACTACGTCTGGGGCTTCTGGCAGTACAGCCTGCTGTCCGACTGCGCCTCGATCCCGGCGGAGGCGGCCACCGCGACCGACGACGAGATCTGGGACTCGGTCGACGCGATCTCCGGCTTCTCCGCCTACACCGACCAGGGCCTCGCCACGTACACGCCGTACTACTACCAGGCGGGCACCCAGCTCGGCGCCCCCACGATCCACTTCCCGGCCATCGAGAAGAAGTACATCCGCTACGGCTACCAGCCGCCGCGCGACTTCGTCCCCCGCGACATCCCGATGACGTTCCGTCCGGGGGCGATGCGGGACGTCGACACGTGGGTGAAGCACAACGCCCGGCACATGCTCTTCGTCTACGGCCAGAACGACCCCTGGGGCTCGGAGCGGTTCCGACTCGGCAAGGGCGCGAAGGACAGCTACGTCTTCACCGCCCCCGGTCTGAACCACGGCGCGAACGTGGCTGCTCTGGTCGCGGACCAGAAGGCGCTGGCCACGGCCCGCATCCTGGACTGGGCGGGCGTCGCGGCGCCGGCGGCGGACCGGGCGAAGCCGCTCGCGAAGTTCGACCCCAAGCTGGACGCCCGGGACATGGAACGGGAGCCCACGCTGCGTCCGTAGCCCCACCCCGGACCGGCCGCCCCACGCGGCCGCGCGCACCCCACGCGAGTGCGCGCGGCCGACCGGACCCGGGGCGCGGTGCCCAGCGCTCAGTACGTCAGGCCGTGTCCGATCGGGTACAGCACGCGTGCCGGGTCGTCCGCCCGCTGCACGGGCGCCGGAAGTCTCCCGTGCGGCCGGACCGCGCCGGCCATCACCCGTGCGGCGGCCCGCAGTTCGACGTCGGTCCAGCAGTACGTCGCCAGGCACGCCGTGACGGACGGCAGGTGCGCCACGTCGTACGGGTTGCGGACCGCGACCGCGATCACCGGCCGGTCGGTCGCCGACAGCCGCTCGACGAGCGTTACTTGGGCGCTGCCCGCCGTGACGTTGCAGGTCGCGACCACCACGGCGGACGCGCCGCCCGCCGCCGAGACGGCCTGCGCGATCGTCTCGGCGGAGGGGTCCGCGCCCGTGGGCAGCGTCGTCGTCCTGAAGCCCTGAGCGGCGAGGGCGGCGGCGAGGACGCCGGTGGGCGGGCCCGTGGTGCCGGTGGGCGAGGCGGGATCGGCGCCGACGACCAGCAGCGAGGGGTGCGAGCGGGGCGACAGCGGGAGCACGCCGCCCTCGTTGACGAGGAGCGTCGTCGTGCGCTCGGCCATCAGGTCGGCCGCCGCGAGGTGCTCCGCGGCGCCGACGGTCCGGGCGGCCCCCTCCTGGCCGGCGTAGGGATCGTCGAACAGCCCCAGCCGCTCCTTCAGCCGCAGGATGCGCAACACCGCCTCGTCGAGCCGCCCTTCGGCGAGCTCCCCGTCCCGGACGGCCTTCAGGACGGCGTTCCAGGCGACGTCCAGCCGGGGCGGATTGAGCAGCTGGTCGACGCCGGCCCTGAGCGCGAGCACCGGCACCCGGTCGTCGCCGTACTTCGTGCGCACCCCCGCCATGTCCAGGGCGTCGGTGACCACGACGCCGTCGAAGCCGAGCTCCTCGCGCAGAAGCCCGGTCACGACGGGCCGCGAGAGGGTGGCCGGGTCGCCGGAGGAGTCCAGCGAGGGGACCACGATGTGCGCGGTCATCAACGCGTCCACGCCGGCCGCGATCGCCGCCCGGAACGGCGCCGCGTCCAGCGCCTCCCACTCCTGACGCGTGTGGGTGATGACGGGGAAGCCGGTGTGGCTGTCCACGGAGGTGTCCCCGTGCCCGGGGAAGTGCTTCGCGGTCGCCGCCACCCCGGCCGCGCGATACCCCTCGGCCTCCGCGGCGACCAGGCCCGCCACCGCAGCGGGGTCGGCGCCGAACGAGCGGACGCCGATCACCGGGTTCGCCGGGTCGACGTTGACGTCGGCGACGGGGGAGTAGTTCTGCCGGATGCCCATCGCCCGCAGCTCGCGTCCCGCGATCCGGCCGAGGGCGCGGGCGTCGTCACGGGACCCGCCCGCGCCGATCGCCATCGCGCCGGGGAACAGCGTCGCCGGCCGGCCCACCCGGCAGACCGCGCCGTGCTCCTGGTCGGTGGAGATCAGCAGCGGCAGGCCGCGCGGCTGCCGGAGCGCGGCCCGCTGGAGTCCGTCGGAGAGGTCCGCGATCTGCCGCGGGGCGCGCGTGTTGTGCGCCCAGGCGAAGTAGACGACGCCGCCGAGCCGGTAGCGGGCGAGCAGCTCGGCGCCGGTGCGCACGCCGAAGTCGGCGAGGTTGGCCTCGGCGTCGGCCGGGTCGGGGGCGGTCGCCGAGTGGCCGTGCACCCGCGACACGAAGACCTGGCCGACCTTGTCCTCCAGCGTCATACGGGAGAGGAGGGCACGCGGCCGGCGCTCGTCCGCGTGCGCGGGACCGCCGACGGCGAGCGCGGCGGTGACGCCGGCGGTGGCGGCGAGAACGGTGCGTCGGGAGGGCATCGGCGCTCCTTCCGGTGGGGGACGGCGGAGTGGGGACCGGTGGCGCACGCTACCCGCGCGGCCCCCGCCCTCGGCGCATTGGACGAAGACGCGCCGACGACTGCCGGGCGGGAGCCGGAGGAAGCCCCCGCACCGCGCGACGGCGCCCCGGACGAGAGGGCCCACCGCCGGGCGTCGGGGCCGGGGGGCTGAGGGCGCCTCCGGCCCCCGCCCGGGCGGCGGGGGCCGGAAGGTCTGAGGGGGCCCTCCCACCGTCGGGCCGCGGGGGCCGGGGGCCTGAAGGCCTTCCCAACGGCCGGGCGGCGGACCGTTTGCGACGACGGGCCCGCCGAGGGCCGGCGGTCCCACGAGCCGACGCCCCCCGCGCCGCTGGAGCCCGGTCGGCCTTCGCCCGGCCCCCGCCGATCCGGCTGTTCACCTGGAGGGAACCGTCTCGACGCCCGTCCATCCCGTGGACGTACCGGCGTCGCGGGCGAGCCGCGCGGGATCATGAGGGGCATGGTCCTCGTCGACATCCCCGGTTCCAAGTCCATCACCGCCCGCGCCCTGTTCCTGGCCGCGGCGGCCGACGGCGTCACCACGCTGCAGCGCCCGCTCCGCTCCGACGACACCGAGGGGTTCGCCGAGGGCCTGACGCGGCTCGGCTACCGCGTCGGCCGGACGCCGGACGCCTGGCAGATCGACGGCCGTCCGCAGGGACCGGCGCTCGCCGAGGCGGACGTCTTCTGCCGGGACGGCGCGACCACCGCCCGCTTCCTGCCGGCCCTGGCCGCCGCCGGCCACGGCGTGTACCGCTTCGACGCCTCCCCGCAGATGCGCCGCCGCCCCCTCCTCCCGCTCACCCGCGCCCTGCGCGACCTCGGCGTGGACCTGCGGCACGAGGAGGCGGAGGGCCACCACCCGCTGACCGTGCGGGCGGCCGGCGTCGAGGGCGGCCAGGTGGTGCTGGACGCCGGCCAGTCCTCCCAGTACCTGACCGCGCTCCTCCTGCTCGGCCCCCTCACCCGCAGCGGTCTGCGCGTCACCGTCACCGACCTGGTCTCCGTGCCGTACGTGGAGATCACGCTTGCGATGATGCGGGCGTTCGGGGTGGAGGTGGGGCGCGAGGGGGACACGTACGTCGTCCCGCCAGGCGGCTACCGTGCCACGACCTACGCGATCGAGCCGGACGCCTCCACCGCGAGCTACTTCTTCGCGGCGGCCGCGCTGACCGGCGGCGAGGTGACCGTGCCGGGCCTCGGCGAGGGCGCGCTCCAGGGCGACCTGGGCTTCGTGGAGGTGCTGCGGCGGATGGGCGCCCGGGTCGACGTCGGCGCGGACCGCACGACCGTGGCGGGGACCGGCGAACTCCGGGGCGTCACCGTCAACATGCGGGACATCTCCGACACCATGCCGACCCTCGCCGCGCTCGCCCCCTTCGCCGCGGGCCCGGTGCGCATCGAGGACGTGGCGAACACGCGCGTGAAGGAGTGCGACCGCCTGGAGGCCTGCGCGGAGAACCTGCGGCGGCTCGGCGTCGAGGTGGTCACCGGCCCCGACTGGATCGAGATCCGCCCGGACGGGCACGGCGGCGCTCCCACGGGCGCCGACGTCAAGACCTACGGCGACCACCGCATCGTCATGTCCTTCGCGGTGACGGGGCTGCGCGTCCCCGGAATCTCGTTCGACGACCCGGGCTGCGTCCGCAAGACCTTCCCCGGTTTCCACGAGGCGTTCGCACAGCTGTCGAAGACCCTGCGCAACGACGGCGTCGGCTGAGCCGCGGCCAGGGAGGACCGGGCCGGGAGGACCGGCCGTAGAGGGTGCGTGCGCCGGAGCACGCCGGTCGGGCGCCCGCGCCTTCCGCCCCGGCGCCCTCGCCTCAGGCGGAGTCGTTCAGCAGTCGTCCGAGGTGTCCGCGTCCGGCGTCCAGGAGCCCCTCCAGCGGGGCGGCGGTCTCGTACCAGCGTTTCTCGTACTCCCAGCACAGCCAGCCGTCCCACTCGTGGCGCGTCAGCACCTCCACGCACTCGGCGAGGGGCAGCACTCCGGCGCCGAGCGCCAGCGGCGTGGTGTCGTCCGCCGACGCGATGTCCTTGACCTGTACGTAGCCGAGGTACGGGGCGAGCGCCGCGTACGTCTCCTGCGGCTGCTCGCCGCCCAGCCAGGTGTGCATCACGTCCCACAGCGCGCCGACCTGCCGGTGCCCGACGAGGCCGAGCACCCGGGTGGCGTCCGCGCCGGTGCGATGGGAGTCGTGGGTCTCCAGCAGGACCCGCACGCCGAGGTCCGCGGCGAACTCGGCGGCCACGGCGAGCCGTCGGGCGGCGACGGCGTCGGCCTCGGCGGAGGACTGGCCGTCCGCGCCGCCGGGGAAGACGCGGACGAAGGGCGCCCCGAGATCGCGGGCGAGTCCGGCGAGGGCGCGGATCTCCTCGACGACGGTGTCGTCGTCCCCCGGCGCGGCGACCCGCGCGTACCCGGCGAGCCCCAGCACCTCGACGCCGGCCGCCTTGAACGCGGCGGCCGTCTCGGTCCGCTCGTCGGGACTCAGCCCCGGATGGACGGGCTCCTCGGGATGGGCGCGCAGCTCCACGCCGTGATAGCCGTGCGCGACCGCGAGCCGCAGCACCTGGGAAAGGGGCAGACCGGGAACACCGAGGGTGGAGAAGGCGAACTTCATGCCCCCACTCTCACCCGGACCCGGGGCGGGGTCCAGTAAGCCGGACATACGGCCGTCGAGGCGTCGCCCGGCGCCGCCCCGCCCCCTCGGGAGCCAGCCCCGGCCCCACCCCACCCCGGCCGTCCCGACCCCACCCCGACCCCCACCCCGGCCGTCCCGTCCCGACCCTGGCCCGTCCCGACCCCGACCCTGGCCCGTCCCGACCCCGCCCCCGACCCTGGCCCGGCCCCGACCCTGGCCCGTCCCGGCCCCGGACCGTCCCGGCCCCGGCCCGTCCCGGCCCCGGACCGGCCCGTCCCGGCCCCACCCGGCCCGTCCCGGCCCCACCCCGTCCCGTCCCGGCCCCGGCCCGTCCCGGCCCCACCCCGGCCCCGTCCCGTCCCGGCCCCGTCCCGTCCCGGCCCCGGCCCGGCCGGGGCGCGGCCCCCGCCCGGGCCCGGCGCAGTCCCGGCCGCGGGCGGGGGGGCGGGCGC
>NZ_JBEPBI010000251.1:0-11043 GCF_040299045.1 Streptomyces sp. NPDC001027 | reverse complement strand
GGCGGGACCGTCCCGCCCCCGCACGGCCCGCTCAGTCCTTCTTGTCGTCGTGGGAGGCGAAGTCGCCGCCCACGACGCTCTGACGGCCGTCCGAGCGGCCGGAGATCGCGTAGGCGTCGTCCTTCGCGTCACGGCCGCCGCGGTCGTGGTCGTACTGCCCGGCGAAGACCCACTCGCCCTCGGGGACGGTACGGCCCGGTTTGAGCACCCAGGTGTAGACGAGGAAACCGTCGTGCTCGGCCGTCGTGAACACGAAGTCGCCCTCGGGCAGCGAGCGCCAGGCGCCCGCCGACGAGACCCCGCCGGTCTGTGCGACCTTCAGCTGCACGGTGAGCGCGGTGAGCGCCTCGGACGTCTTCAGCGTGACGTTGCTCTGCGCCCAGAAGTCGTTGCTGTGCGGGTCCACCGAGCCGTCCGACCACAGCGGGCCGTCCTCCTCGTCGGTCGTCACCGGCAGCAGGGACGCCGTGGGCGCGGAGGGCTTCGCCTCGGGGCTCTTCGGCGGGGAGGCGCTCGGCGCGGCCGGGCTCCTGCCGCCGCCCGGGCTCGGAGTCGGCCGGGGAGAGGCCGGCGGGCGGCTGGTGGCGCCCGGGGACTCGACGGGCGGCGAGGAGGAGGAGACGGTCTGCTGCGCCGGAGCGTCGCCCTTCACGGCCGACGCCACCGCGTATCCGCCGACCGCGAGCATGCCCGCGACCGCGGCCGTCGCGCCCACGATCCGCGCCCAGCTCCACAGCGGCGGGCGGGTCGCCCGGTGGGCGGAGCGGACCTGCGCCTGTCCCTGCCCGGCCATGCCGCGCTCGACCCGGGCCAGGATGCGCGCCCGGTCGGGCTCGTGGGCCTCGGCCGCCGCGTGCAGCCGGGTGCGCAGTTCGCCGTGCACGTCCCGCTGCGTCGTCATCGGTCCCTCCCTGCGGCCTGACGGTCGCGTGCCATCGCAGGCACCCTCACCGGAGCCCCCTTGCCGCCCAGCAGCTTCTGCAGCTCGGCCATCCCCTTGGACGTCTGGCTCTTCACCGTACCCACGGAGACGCCCAGTGCGAGCGCGGTGTCCTTCTCCGACAGGTCGAAGGCGTGCCGCAGCACCACGCAGGCCCGTTTGCGGAACGGCAGTCTACGCAGCGCCGACTGCACGTCCACGACGCCGGCGACGTCGGGATTCTCCGTCTTCTCCTCGCGCTGCGACCAGAACAGCGCGATCCTGCGGCGCTCGCGGACGGCGCTGCGGATGCGGGTGCGGGCGAGGTTGGCGACCACCCCGCGCGCGTACGCGACCGGATGGTCGGCGGCGCGCACCCGGTCCCAGCGGTTCCACAGCGCGAGCAGCGCGTCCGCCGCCAGATCGTCGGCGGCGTCCGCCTCGCCGGTCAGCAGGCAGGCCAGACGGGACAGTTCGGCGTAGTGGCGGTCGAAGAAGGCGTGGAACTCCACGGAGGCGGCGTCGTCGACGACTGTGCCCACGGGTTACCTCTTCTCGGTGCGACCGGTGCTGTGCGTGCCATGTGAATGACATGGGGATGTCCCGGGGAGGCGGTCGGGACGAGATCGGGAAGCGTAGCAGTGTGCGATCACCCCACTCGGTCGGGGGTTCGAACATCGCATGGCAGGCCGAACGAGTCCGGAACCCGATTCCGTAACACGGCGAAAACCTGAAGAGGGTTCAACGGGGGAACAATCCAGCCAGCATCCGCACCGAGATCGTTCCGGCCCCGAGGAGTGGCAGCCATGTCCGAGACGCAGCAGAAGGCCGACCGGCCCGCCCGTGAGAGACCGGCGGTGAACAGCGTCGACCGGTTCTTCCGGATTTCCGAACGAGGGTCCACGTTCAGCCGGGAGATACGCGGCGGCACCGCCACGTTCTTCACCATGGCCTACATACTTGTCCTGAATCCCATCATCCTGGGCAGCGCCGAGGACAAGTTCGGGCACCGCCTCGACAGCGTCCAACTCACCACCGCCACCGCCCTGGTGGCCGCGGTGATGACCATCGTCATGGGCGTCGGCGGCAACCTGCCCCTCGCGCTCGCCGCGGGTCTCGGCCTGAACGCGGTCGTCGCCTTCCAGATCGCCCCGCTGATGAGCTGGGACGACGCGATGGGCCTCATCGTCCTCGAAGGCCTGCTGATCTGCGTGCTGGTGGCGACCGGACTGCGAGAGGCCGTCATGCACGCCATCCCGCAGCCGCTCAAGCAGGCGATCAGCGTCGGCATCGGCCTGTTCATCGCCTTCATCGGCTTCGTCGACGCCGGCTTCGTCAGCCGCATCCCGGACGCCGCGCACACCACCGTCCCCGTCCAGCTCGGCGGCGGCGGCACGCTGGGCGGCTGGCCCGTCCTCGTCTTCTGCCTCGGCGTGCTGCTGACCGTCGGCCTGCTCGCCCGCAAGGTCAAGGGCGCGATCCTGATCAGCATCGTGGCGATGACGCTGCTCGCGATCGCCATCGACTCCCTCGCCGACGTCAAGTCCTGGGGGCTGACCACGCCCGCGTGGCCGGACGACGTCGTCGGCGCCCCGGACTTCGGGCTGATCGGTCACTTCAGCCTGTTCGGCGCGTTCGGTCAGACCGGCGCCGTCACCGTCGTCCTGCTGGTCTTCACGCTGCTGCTGTCCGACTTCTTCGACACCATGGGCACGGTCGTCGGCATCAGCGCCGAGGCCGGACTGCTGAACGAGAAGGGCGAAGTGCCCCGGCTCGGCCGGGTGCTGCTCATCGACGGCGCGGCGGCGGTGGCGGGCGGCGCGGCCTCGTCGTCCTCCGCGACCTCCTACATCGAGTCGGCCGCCGGCGTCGGCGAGGGCGCGCGCACCGGGTTCTCCAACCTCGTCACCGGCGCGTTCTTCGCCCTCGCGCTGTTCCTGACGCCGGTCCTCACCATCGTCCCGCTCCAGGCGGCCGCCCCGGCCCTCGTCGCCGTCGGCTTCCTGATGATGACCCAGGTCAAGAGCATCGACTGGGACAAGTACGAGATCGCGATCCCGGCCTTCCTCACCATCGCCGTCATGCCCTTCACCTACTCGATCACCAACGGCATCGGCGCCGGCTTCGTCGCGTACGTCGTGATCAAGACCGTGCTCGGCAAGGCGAAGGAGGTGCACTGGCTGCTCTGGGGCGCCTCGGCGCTCTTCCTGGTGTACTTCGCCATCGACCCGATCGAGCAGGTCCTCGGCGTCAAGTGACGTGAGCGGACGCCTCGGTGACGGGGGCGGCCGCCCTACCGGCCGCCCCCGTCACCGCCGGCTACTTCCGCAGCGCCGCCTCCATCATCGCCTTCGCGACGGGCGCGGCCAGGCCGTTGCCGCTGACCTCGGAGCGCGCCGCGTCCGACTGCTCGACCACGACCGCCACGGCGACCTGCTCGCCGGACGAGTCGGACTTCCCGTACGAGGTGAACCAGGCGTACGGGGCCTTGCTGTTGTTCTCGCCGTTCTGGGCCGTGCCCGTCTTGCCGCCGACGGTGACGCCGTCGATGAGCGCGTTGGTGCCCGTGCCCTTCTCGACGACCGTCTGCATCGCCGACCGCAGCTGGGCGGCGGTCGAGGCACTGACCACCTGGGTGGTGGTCGCCTTGTCGTCGTAGTCCTGAAGGACGTCGCCGCCGCCGTTCGTGATCTGCTCGACCATGTGCGGCGAGACCAGCTTGCCGCCGTCGGCGAGAGCCGCCGACACCATCGCCATCTGCAGCGGGGTCGCCGTCACGTCGAACTGGCCGATGCCGGTCAGCGCGGTCGAGGAGGCGTCCATGCCGGACGGGTACACGCTCGCGTAGGCCCGCACCGGCACGTCCTGGCTGTCGTCGTCGAAGCCGAACCTGTCGGCCATCGCCTTCAGCTTGTCCTGACCGAGCTGGACGGCCATGTGCGCGAACACGTTGTTGCAGGAGTACTGCAGCGCGACCCGGATCGAGGCGTCCTCGCAGGGCGCGGACCTGTTCTCGTTCGCCAGGTCCGTCCGCGTGCCCGGCAGGGTGTACGGGTCCGCGCTGTCGGTCTTCTCGTCCACGGACGTGTACAGCCCGTCCTCCAGCGCGGCGGCCGCCACCACCAGCTTGAACGTCGAGCCCGGCGCCAGGGGCTGCCGCAGCGCCCTGTTCACGAGGGGCTTGTCCGGGTCCGCGTTCAGCTTCTTCCAGGCCGTGCCGGCGGTGTCGGCGTCGGTCAGCGACGACGGGTCGTACGACGGCGTCGAGACGACCGCGAGGATCCGGCCCGTCGACGGGTCGATCGCGACGGCCGCGCCCTTCTTGTCGCCGAGCGCGTCGTACCCCGCCTTCTGCACCGCCGGGTCGATCGTGGTGAGCACGTCGCCCGGCTCGGCCCGCTGGTTCGTGACCGTGTCCAGGACCGTCTTCAGCCGGGGGTCGGCGCCGTTGAGCACGTCCGCGTACACGCCCTCCAGCTGCGTCGGGGCGTAGCTCTGCGAGGCGTAGCCGGTCACCGCCGCGTACAGCGCGCCGTTCGTGTACGTGCGCTTGTATCTGAGGTCGCTGTTCGACGTGACGGCCGAGCCGGTGATCGCCTTCCCGGCCACGATGATGTTCCCGAGCGGCTCCGCGTACGTCAGGATCGCGTTGCGCCGGTTGTGCGTGTCGTCCGCGAGCGCCCGGCCCTCGTAGAACTGCACCCAGGTCGCCCGCAGCAGCAGGGCGAACACCAGCAGCAGCGCGAAGACCGAGGCGCGTCTGATCGTCTTGTTCATGGCGATGGGAAGACGAACGGGACGGGGAGCGCGTTCCCTCCCTCCCGGTTTCTCATCGCCCCTTCATCTGCGCCCGGCTCAGTTCTCCAGCCGCAGGACGATCTCCTCGATCTCCGCCTTCCGCGCGGGGGCGTACCCGGTGGCGCGGGCGGTGGGCACGAAGCCGCACTTGACGAGGACTCGGAGGGAACCGGCGTTGTCGGCCGCCGCCCGCGCGAACAGCGGGCGCTCGGGGACCTCGGCGAGCAGGGCCGTCAGCGCCGCCGTGGCGATGCCCCGGCCCCAGTACGCGCGGTCCACCCAGTACGTCACCTCGCGCTCGCCCGGCTCCCCGTACACGGCCGCGCTGCCGACCACGTCCCCGTCTGCCAGGATCGTGCGCACCACGGCGGACGAGGCGCGGATCCTGCTCCAGCGGTCGTCGAAGGCGTCCCGGTCGGCCGGATCCTGCGGGGTGAACGCGGCCATCACGAGGGACTCGGGGTCGTTCGTCTGCCGGAAGAACACCGGCAGATCGCTGTCGTGGACGCGGCGCAGAGCGATCGGCATACCGCAGAGCGTAGGGCCTCGCCGCCGTGGGCGCGGAGCCGCCGGGCGGCGCCCTTCGCGCCCCGGGCCTCAGAGCCGCCGGGTGGCCAGGGTCAGCCGGTCGCGTGCGTCGAACAGGGCGTCCTTGACCAGCTGCTCGTGCGCCGGCGTGAGCCGCGCCACCGGCACCGAGCAGCTGATCGCGTCCCGGGCCGGCGTGCGGTAGGGGATCGCCACGCCGAAGCAGCGCAGGCCGAGGGTGTTCTCCTCGCGGTCCACCGCGAAGCCCTGCTCGCGGACCTGGTGCAGCTCCTCGATCAGCTTCTCGCGGTCCGTGATCGTGTGCTCGGTGAGCGCCGGGAGCGTCTCCGGGAGCAGCTTGCGGACCTGCTCGTCGGTGTAGGTGCTCAGCAGCGCCTTGCCGAGCGAGGTGGAGTGCGCGGGCAGCCGGCGGCCGACGCGGGTGAACGGGCGCAGGTAGTGCTGCGACTGGCGGGTGGCGAGGTAGACGACGTTCGTGCCGTCCAGCCGGGCCAGATGGATGGTCTCGGTGGTGTCGTCCGAGAGCCGGTCCAGGGTCGGCCGGGCGGACGCGACCACCTCGTCGCCGTCGATGTACGAGGTGCCCACGAGCAGCGCCCGCACGCCGATGCCGTACCGCGTGCCCGTCGCGTCCGTCTCCACCCAGCCCAGCTCCACGAGCGTGCGCAGCAGCATGTACAGACTCGACTTGGGATATCCGACGGCCTCCTGGACCGATGCGAGGGAGTGCATCCCGGGGCGACCGGCGAAGTATTCCAGCAGCTCAACCGTCCTTACCGCGGACTTGACCTGCGCTCCGCCCCCCGTCTCGACAGCCGACATCGCCCTTGACCCCTTCGTTCGACGGGAAATACGCTCCGACAGCATATTCATCATCAGAGACAGCGTTCAGCATATCGAACGCCCCTGGTGGGTGAGCCCGTACCAACGTGGAGGGACCCTCGGTGGCAGCAGCACCAGTCTGGAGTGTCGACCCCCGAACCGGGAAGCAGCGTGAACAGGTTGCGGTGGAGGCCACAGCCCAGGAGGTCGACGCCGTCGTCCGTGCCGCCCACGACACGCGCGGCGCCCTCACGGACCGTGCCGTCCGCGCGGCCTTCCTGCGCTCCGCCGCCGACCGTCTCCAGGCCGCCAGGGACACCCTCGTCGAGGTGGCCGACGCCGAGACCGCGCTCGGCCCGGTCCGGCTGACCGGCGAGCTCGCCCGCACCTGCTACCAGCTGCGCGCGTTCGCCGGCATCGTCGACGAGGGGGCCTTCCTCGACGTCGTCGTCGACCACCCCGACGACACCGCCACCCCGCCCGTCCCCGACCTGCGCCGCTACAAGGTGCCGCTCGGCGTGGTGGCCGTGTACGCGGCGTCGAACTTCCCCTTCGCCTTCTCCGTCGTCGGCGGCGACACGGCCAGCGCGCTGGCAGCGGGCAACCCGGTCGTCGTCAAGGCCCACCCCGACCACCCGGGGCTGTCCGAGCTGGTCGCCAAGGTGGTGCGCACGGCCGCCGCCGAGCACGGCGTCCCGGCGGACGTGCTCGGCCTCGTGCACGGCTTCGACGCCGGTCTCGAGCTGATCAGGCACCCGTCGGTCGCCGCCGCCGGCTTCACCGGTTCGATCCGAGGCGGCCGGGCCCTGTTCGACGCGGCCGCCGCCCGGCCGACGCCGATCCCCTTCCACGGGGAGCTGGGGTCGCTGAACCCCGTCGTGGTGACCGAGGCGGCCGCAGCCGAACGCGCCGAGGCCATCGGGACGGGTCTGGCCGGGTCCATGACGCTGGGCGTCGGCCAGTTCTGCGTCAAGCCCGGCCTGGTCCTGGTGCCGTCCGGCGCGGCCGGCGACGGGCTGCTCAAGTCCCTGACCGACGCCGTGAGCGACACCGAGGCGGGCGTGCTGCTCGACCACCGGATGCGGGACAACTTCGTCGCCGGGGTCGCCGAGCGGGCCGGGCTGCCCGACGTGGAGTCGCCGGTCACGCCGGGCGCGGGCGGGGAGCACACCGTCAGCGCCGGGTTCCTGACCGTGCCCGCCGCCCGGCTCACCGCCGACGGCGAGCACGACCTGCTGCTCGAGGAGTGCTTCGGGCCGGTCACCGTGGTGGCCCGCTACGAGGACGACGACGAGGTCAGGGCCGTGCTGTCGCGTCTGCCGGGCAACCTCACGGCGACCGTCCAGCTGTCCGAGGGCGAGGCGGCCGGGGAGGGCCGCGGCGGGGAGATCCTCGCCGAGCTGACGCCGCTCGCCGGGCGCGTGCTGGTGAACGGCTGGCCGACCGGCGTCGCCGTCGCGCCGGCCCAGCACCACGGAGGGCCCTACCCGGCCACCACGTCGACCTCCACCTCGGTGGGCGGCACGGCGATCGAACGGTGGCTGCGGCCGGTCGTCTACCAGAACACCCCTGCCGCGCTGCTGCCCGTGGAGCTGCGCGACGAGAACGAGCTCGGCCTTCCGCGCCGGTTCAACGGGAGTCTGGAGCGATAGCGCCTGGAGCTCCGCCGGGCGTCCGATAATCAGACCATGGACTTCTCGCTCCCCGAACTGCCCTTTCCCCTGCGCACCTACGGGCCCGACGGGCACTGGTTCCACGAGGACGGGGTGCTCACCGGGTGGGCCGGAGCGCGGCAGGACCGGTTCGTGACGCCCACCGGGGAGGCGTTGGACCCCGCGGCGGACGCCCCCCGGCTGCTGGGGGCCCCGGAGGGCGACTTCCAGCTGATCGCACGGGTCACCGTGGGATTCACCGGGGCCTTCGACGCGGGGTCGCTGTACGTCCAGGTCGGCGAACGGGACTGGGCCAAGCTCTGCCTGGAGTACTCCCCGGATGTGGCGACCGTCTGCACGGTGGTCACCCGGGGGCACTCCGACGACGCCAACGCCTTCACCGTCGAAGGGAGTTCGGTCTGGCTGCGGGTGAGCCGGACCGGCCGGGCCTTCGCCTTCCACGCCTCCCGGGACGGCCGCCGCTGGACCTTCGTCCGGCTGTTCACCCTGGGCGACGAGGAGCGGACCGGCGCCGCCCTGGTCGGCTTCATGACGCAGTCGCCGATCGGGGAGGGATGCGTGGTGACGTACGACCGCCTCGCGTTCCGGCACGAGTGGCCGGACGACCTGAGGGACGGCAGCTGACCGGCACGGAACCGCGGGGACGGCCCGCACGTCCTCCCAGGCATGATCGGAGACCGCGTCACCGAGGACCGGGTGATCCGCCCGGCCGTGCCCGCCGAGACGGAGGCGATCGCCGCCCTGCACGCGCGCGCCCGGGCGACGTACTACCCCGACGGCGTGCCCCAGGACGGCACGGACTGGCTCGCGAACTGGCGCACGGCCGTCGAGCGACGGGACGGGCACGTGCTCTGCGTCCTGGAGCAGGGGCGGATCGTCGGCCTGGCCTCCTTCCGCACGCCGCCTGACGCGCCCGCGCGCACGGTCAGGCTGTTCCAGTTCCACGTCGACCCCGGCCGCTGGCGCGCGGGGATCGGCACGGCCCTGCACGCGGCCTGCGTCGAGCGGTGGCGGACGGACGGCCTGCGCACGGCCGTGCTCGACGTGCACGTCGACAACCGGCGGGCGCAGGTCTTCTACGCACGTCAGGGCTGGATCGCGGACCCGGAACGCCCGCCCGCGGAGGGGGATCACCACCTGTGGCTCAGGTACCGGGTGCCGGGCGGCTCCTGACCGGCGGCGCGCGACCGGCGGCCGGAGGCGGGCGGGGGATCGGGGAATGAAGCCGGCTGCTTGAACGTTCATGCACCTGGCGGAGGGAAGCTCCGTGTCAGCCGCACGACCTGAAGAGAGCCGAGACATGCGCGTCGAGATCTGGAGCGACATCGCCTGCCCGTGGTGCTACGTGGGCAAGGCCCGCTTCGAGAAGGCGCTCGAGGCCTTCCCGCACCGCGACCAGGTCGAGGTGATCCACCGCTCCTTCGAGCTGGACCCGGGCCGCGCCAAGGGCGACGTCCAGCCGGTGCTTGCGATGCTCGGCAAGAAGTACGGGATGAGCCAGGCGCAGGCGCAGGCGGGCGAGGAGAACCTGGGCGCCCAGGCCGCCGCCGAGGGCCTCGACTACCGCACCCGGGACCGCGACCACGGCAACACCTTCGACATGCACCGTCTGCTGCACTTCGCCAAGGAGCAGGGACGCCAGGACGAGCTGATCCAGATCCTCTACCGGGCGAACTTCGCCGAGGAGCGGTCCGTGTTCACCGAGGGCGACGAGCGCCTCGTGGAGCTGGCGGTCGAGGCCGGTCTGGACGCCGAGGCCGCTCGCGCCGTCCTCGCCGACCAGACCGCGTACGCCGACGAGGTCCGCGCCGACGAGCGCGAGGCCGCCGAGCTCGGCGCGAACGGCGTGCCGTTCTTCGTCCTCGACCGTGCCTACGGCGTCTCCGGCGCCCAGCCCGCGGAGGTCTTCGCCCAGGCGCTGACCCGGGCGTGGGGGAGCCGCTCTCCGCTGGAGCTGATCGACGACGGCGGTGCGCAGGCCTGCGGCCCGGACGGCTGTGAGGTCCCCCAGCGGTGAAACCGCAGATCA
Organism: Streptomyces sp. NPDC001027; assembly: GCF_040299045.1. Lineage (NCBI taxonomy): Bacteria > Bacillati > Actinomycetota > Actinomycetes > Kitasatosporales > Streptomycetaceae > Streptomyces > Streptomyces sp. NPDC001027. The sequence goes on along the minus strand of NZ_JBEPBI010000251.1, from coordinate 1,253 downwards.
ACGCCCATCCATAAGCGTTCCTTAGCGGAATCGCGTAAAAATCGGCAATGGACGGGGAGGTCCGTGGGGCCCAGAGTGGACGCATGGAGACCTTCGAGAGCCTCGTCCGCGCCGAGTTCACACCGAAGACCACCTACCTGAACACGGCGAGCAACGGCCTGCTGCCCGCGCGGGCCGTCGCCGCCCTGCAGTCGGCGGCGCTGCTGCGGGCGGAGGGCCGACCGCTGACCCCGCTCTACGAGGACGTGGAGGCCTGCCGGGCCGCGTACGCCCGGCTGGCCGGCGTCCCCGCCACCCGCGTGGCCCTCGGCGCCTCGGTCGCCGCGCACACCGGGGTGATCGCCGCCTCGCTCCCGGCCGGCGCCGAGGTGCTCACGGCCGAGGGCGACTTCACGTCCGTGCTGAACCCGTTCCACGTCCGCGGCGACCTCAAGGTCCGGTCCGTCCCGCTGGAGCGGATCGCCGAGTCCGTCCGTCCCGGCACCGCGCTGGTCGCCGTCGGCGCCGCCCAGTCCGCCGACGGCCGCATCGCCGACCTGCCCGCCCTGCGCGAGGCCGCCCGGACGCACGGGGCGCGCACCTACGTCGACTTCTCGCAGTGCGCCGGCTGGCTGCCGACGGACGCGGGCGCGTACGACTTCTCCGCCGCCGTGTCCTACAAGTGGCTGCTCGGCCCGCACGGCGCGGCGTTCCTCGTCGTCCCGGAGGACTTCGGCGCCCTCGCGCCGATCCTCGCGGGATGGGTCGCCGGCGAGGAGCCCTGGGACAGCTGTTACGGCCCGGTGGCCGAACTCGCCCACTCCGCACGGCGGTTCGACCTGGCGCCCGCCCTGTTCGGCTACGCCGGACTGCGCCGCTCCCTCGAACTGGTGGAGGAGATCGGCGTCGAGGCGATCGGCGCCCACGACATCGCCCTCGCCGACCGTTTCCGCGCCGGACTCGCCACGCTCGGACACGAACCCGTCCCCGCGCCCGGCTCCGCGATCGTCTCGGTGCCCGCACTCGGTTTCCGCGTGCCCGAGCTGGCCGCGGCCGGCATCCAGGTCTCCGACCGCGCCGGCAGTCTGCGCGCCTCGTTCCACCTCTACAACACGGCCGCCGACGTCGACCGTCTGCTGGACGTCCTGGCGGGCTGACGCGACCGACCGCCGCCGGAAGGCCCGGCGGCGGTCGAGTCGGCCGCCGATAGGAAGATCACAACTCTGAAAACCAGTCAACCAACAAAAAATATCGGTTGTAGGAGAAATGGTGTT